>DASXOT010000410.1:0-13331 GCA_036494065.1 Chitinophagaceae bacterium | reverse complement strand
ATCCATGGATGATGGTTGTAAAACTGTTATTCCAGCCGTGAGGAAACGGACGGCGGTTAAATTTACGAACTGCTTCCAAATATCTGCCAGGGAAAAATCAAGACGTAATGTCCGGGTCTTCGGTTTTCGAATTAAGAATATAGCTCAGAGCGCCGCTTGGACATTTTTTAACCTGTTCGATGATCTGAGATGTCGTAGCACCATTCATAGTGATCCATGGTCGCTTTCTTGGATTAAAAACCCCGACCAGGCCTTTCCAGCACAACGTGGAATGCTGGCAAATGCTGGGTTTCCAGACAACAGTTAAATCACTATTTGAATAATTCTTTTTCTCCATTTTTTTCGGGCCAATAAGATTTATTCAATACCACGTATTTCCGGTTTCTTAGTTCGCCTGCTGACTCTTCTTAATCGCATCTTTTACTGACTGCAGGTGATCTGCGGCATTTTTCTTTTTTTGGGTGGCATTCTCCGCTTGTGATGCTGATAATTTTTTCTGGCGAAGCAGATCTCCGTAATCTGACTTTCGTGCATTGCTGCTGGTTGAAGCAGCTTTTAGGGTGTCATATTCGTGCTGGAGCTTGTTTTGGAGGTCACCCCGATCTTTCTTAACAACGTATTCTCTTTTTCTGATCGAATCCTTTTTTTCATTCGCTGATTTAAGATCATCGTCTGCCTGCTGCAAATCCTTCTCTGCATTCTGTTGAATCTTCATCATTACCCTATTTAAGGCATCACGAACCGACACGGCGGAAAGATCCGACCGACCCCGGATTTCCTTCTTTATTGTTTCCAGGTTAATAGCCCCCGTGCGGTGACTTTTAGCAATAGTATTTATTACAGCAATTTCTTTCGAAGTCAACTCGTGATCATCATTACCTGGAGTCGCAGGCCTGCCGGCATCCGGCGTCTGTGACAGCGAAGGAATAGCCATTATTAAAAGAGAAAGACAGCAAAAAAAAATATGCTTGTACATGATGGCCTGTTTCATGGTAAAGTTAATAATAGTTTGAAACGATTTTCGCATGTTTCCACACATCCTTTCCAAAAATTTCTGTTATTTCTTTCAGTTGACGGGCACAATAATTGTTTCCCGCCATAAAACAGAATTTATCGATGGGTAAAAATATTTTCCTTTATTTGATTCTGCTCCTGTCCACACCATGCATGGCTCAGTTCAATGATTCGACACACTATTACCTAAAATTCGCTTCGACTGGGGTCATTAATAAGACAAGCGATGGTGACTCGTACGTATTTAACAACCGATTCGACTTCAATTCCAGAAAAAATAAAGTCTCTTTTAATACAAATATCGCCTGGATCTATGGCGAGCAGCAGCAAAACCTGACCAATAATGATTTTGCCGCCCATGGCGACATCGATCTTGGCAAGGACTTGCACAAACTTTATTACTGGGGCCTGCTTAATTATGATAAAAGCTACTCGCTTAAAATTAATGATCGTGTGCAGGCCGGAGGGGGTGTAGCTTTTGACGTAATCGACAGTCCTTACCTTAAATTCAATATCAGTGATGGATTGTTGTACGAAAAAGGGAACCTCGCTGATGTCAATAATTCCCAGGTTGTTTATCAAATTCCGCGCAACTCATTCAGGCTGGCATATCATTGGTCAATAAAAGACAGGTTTATCATAGATGGCATGCATTTTTATCAACCTTCGCTAAAAGACATAAGTGATTATACTATTCAATCTACAAGTAGCCTTTCGGTTAAATTGAAAAAATGGTTGAGTGTTACCGGCTCGCTTGTATACAACAAAGTGACCCGTACTAAGCGCGAAAACCTGCTGATTACTTATGGTGTGGTGATTGAAAAATATTTTTAGATGCCTTGTCTAACACGCCTGTAAAAAACATAGATTTACGTGTCAACCCTGATTATGAAAAAAACTTTGTCAATACTTTTTTTACTCATGGCCAGTTTTATGTTATCAGCACAAGAGATTATGTCTCTATACCAGGGGCCTGTTCCAAATGAGAAGCCATGCAACGAAAAAGATCATGAGTTTATTGATACATCCTGGAACAAGGATGGAATTTTAATTGTCGACCATATTACAAAGCCCACGCTGACCATTTTTGAAGCACCGAAAAAAACACGAAACGGTGCCGCCGTAGTGATATGTCCTGGTGGAGGTTATTCTGTGCTTGCAGCCGGCCATGAAGGGGAGGATGTTGCGAAACTGTTCAACCAGGCTGGTGTCACTGCTTTTGTGCTTCGTTATCGCCTGCCCAAGGATGAATGCATGTTCAGCAAAGAATTTGTTCCTTTAATGGATGCGCAACAAGCTATCTGGTATGTGCGTTCGAATGCAAAAAAATATGAGATTGATCCAGGCAAAATCGGGATTATGGGATTTTCTGCCGGTGGCCATTTAGCTTCGACGGCAGGTACACATTTTAGCGCTGTTCGCAAGGAACTTTCTAATGAAAATCTTCGTCCTGATTTTATGTTATTGATCTATCCCGTCATTAGTTTTGATGACAGCATTGGTCATATTGGATCGCGTGATAATCTTATTGGTAAAAATCCTGATAAAAAACTTCAAAAGTTATTTTCAAACGAACAACAAATAACCACGCGCACTCCACCTGCATTTTTAGTTCACGCGTCGGACGATGACGCGGTAAACCCGGAAAATAGCATCCGCTTTTACCAGGCATTGTTGAAAAACAAAGTTCCTGCTGAATTGCACCTTTATGAACATGGCGGTCATGGTTTTGGATTACACATTCCGGGTTCAAAAGAAGATTGGTTCGCCAGCTGCATTGATTGGATGAAGGTCAATCAGTTCATAGCACAGTGAGTTTTTGCCGGCGATGAATCATTAATGTCCGGTTTATGCTAGTTTCCGTCACTCACCGCACAATTATTTTATTTTCATCACGTGAAAAGCGCAAATTTTAGATGAGAATAATCATCTCATTCCGGTGAAAAAGATTGCTATTTTTATCATTTTAATAAATACATGGTGAATGAGGGTTTTTGTGATTCTCCTGCTTTTGTGTTTGTCAACCACCGCGGACAGTCAAAAATTATTAAAGGGATTGATCATCGACAATGATGGCAAACCCATAGCAGGTGCGAGTATTTTCTTAAACAATACGTCGCTGGGCACAACTTCAAACGAGCAGGGGAGATTTGAGTTGTCTGTTCCTTCCGGTAAATTTGACCTGATTGTATCTTCCATCGGTTACGAGACTTATAACCAGACTATAGTTACAGCCAATCTTTCGGATTTTATTACCATCAAACTAAATGTCAAAGTAAAGGAGCTGGCAACAGTGATTGTTGGGGCGTATGAAAAAGATGGATGGCAGAAATGGGGAAACTTTTTCCTGGAAAATTTTATTGGCACATCCTCTAATGCAAAACAATGCATTCTCAGGAATTCGAAAACTGTGCGATTCAGGCATTCGAAAAAAAATGAGGAACTCACTGCTTATGCTTCGGAACCTTTGATTATCGAAAACAAGGCGCTGGGATATATCATTCATTACCAATTGGAGAAATTTAGCTATAGTTTCAAGACTCACTTTCTTTTTTATGAAGGCTATCCTTTTTTTGAAAATATGAAAGGCAACCCGTCAAGGAAAAGCAAATGGGAAAAAAGACGAGATGAAATCTATTACGGTTCAATGCTTCATTTCATGCGAAGCGTTTATACCAATCACATTACGCAGGAAGGTTTTGAAGTACATGCTTTGAAAAAAATTCCCAATGTCGAAAAAGTGCGGGTTAAGGGTGCCAATGAGAGAAACCTGCTAAGGACTGATAACCCGGATGGCACATGGTCGATTACTCCCATCAATAAGGATAGTGCAAAGTATTACGAGCGAATTTTAAAACAGGAAGATCATTTTGATGTGGTTGATAAAAATATATTACAAGGCGACAGTATAGCCTATGCCATTGATAGTGTGACTGCGGCTCTCGATTTCAAGAATTATTTGCTGATAATATATAAAAACAAACCTGTGCCATTTGAATATCGTGAACTTTATCCGCAAAACGGCACTCAGATGACGTCCCAACTTTTCTTATCCAATCAACGGCCGATTGAAATCCAATTCAACGGGAGTTACTATGATCCTGCTGACCTGATCAATTATGGATTCTGGGCATGGTCTGAAAAGGTGGGAACAATGCTTCCATTCGATTATCAGCCTCAAAAAAAATTACCGGGTAATTGAAATTTTGTTCATTCGACTAAATAATGTCGGCAACACAGAAAGGTGAATCGGTTATGTCAAAAGAAAGATCATTCCACAAAGAAGGGAGGTTATTAATTAAAAGTTTGGGGGAAGCAATTACTTTGTTTCGAAAAAATGATCCGTTACGAATGGCTGGCGCTACTGCTTTCTTTACCACCTTTGCGCTGCCACCGATTGTGTTTATTTTGGCGCGGTTGTTTGGTTTATTTATTGATCGGCGACTGATCGGCCGTGGATTGCTGGAACGAATTTCAAATACGCTGGGCAAGGATGGTGCCGAACAGGTAAGACAGGTAATAAAAAGCATTCATGGATTTAGCAACAACGGATATGTGACCGTATTTGGATTTATCTTTCTTCTTTTTGTCGCCACTACTTTATTTACGATTATCAGGAACTCCGTTGATCAAATCTGGCAGATTGGAGTGAAAGAAAGACCCGGACTTCTGTTTAGCTTAACTTCAAGGATAAGATCGTTTACGGTAATCATGTTGATCGGGATCTTATTTTTCGCCGACCTTCTGTTTGATAGCCTTAGCGCAATGGCCAGAAATTATTTCAATGAAATATTAAAAGACGATGGTTTTTATTTCAAAACTGCACTTAATGAAATTGTAGGTGCAATTATAGTGTCGGTATGGTTTATTCTTTTATTTAGATTCCTGGCAGACGGCAAACCATCCGGAAAAGTATCGTTGATCGGTGGATTTATAACCGGCGCTCTTTTTACGGCAGGACGGCTGTTGCTGAGATTCTTGCTCATTGATAGTAATATCGGCCGCCTGTATGGATCCTCTGCATCACTTGTACTCGTATTATTGTTTGTCTTTTATTCTTCATTTATTTTATACTATGGCGCATGTTTCATTCTTGTTTATTCTGAACATAAAAAATGGCCGATCCGCATTAGTAAAAACGCCTTTTATTACAAAATTGAAAAAATGCAACGGCGCGAATTGCCATAAAAATTGGTTTGTTATTGGCGAAGATTTCTAAAAAGAAAATATCTTAGTCATGAATTGAAAAATATATTATGACAACACCTTCTGCAAAAAATGATATCTCACTCGCTGAATGGGCATTGGTTGAGGAAATCAGGGCGGGCAAATGGAAAAATATTGACTTCCCGCGCATCGCCCGCGAGGAGTTTAGCTTAAACGGGATTGAATTTGTAAACACCCTTTTTGAGTCTCCCACAGAAACCTATTTGCGAACATTAAAACAAAATGCAAATGACTATGGTGTAGAAATGATATTGATCATGGTAGATGAGGAAGGTGACGGTTGTGCCGAAACGAAAACCGGTAGAAAACAATTCGAGATCAATCACAGGAAGTGGGTGGACATCGCGCATTACTTAGGTTGCCATGCTGTGCGTACAAATTGTCGTGGCCCCGAAAATGTAAATAAGCAAAAAGCTCTCGAATGGGCAGCAGAGACTTACAATATGCTCCTCGAATACGCAAAACCTTCGAATGTTAATATTGTTATCGAAAATCATGGCGGTGTCTCTAATGATCCCGATTGGATGGTGTCACTTGCAAAAAAATTAAATAGCCCTGGATTTGGCACTTATCCTGATTGGCGAAATCCTTCCAGCGATTTTGATAATTATACTTACCTGGAGAAAACAGTGCCTTATGCAAAAGGAATGTCTTACCGAAATCAACCTACGGAAGAATTGACAGCAAAGATGATAGCCCTTTGTCGCGAGGCCGGGTATCGCGGATGGTATGGCATTGAATCAAAAGGAAGAGAAGAGGTAAAAAAAGGCATTACACTTTTAAATAAATATCTTTTAGATAATTGAGATCAAAAAGAGTCGTGAGCTGCCAGCCATGAGCTATGTTCTTTTTCAAATCTAAAACGCAAAAATAAACCGACCTTAGCAGGCTCTCCAATATTTTGCATTTTGCATTTTGCCAGCTCATCATACAGGCGCCAATCCCTTACTTGTGGCTTCTTCATTTTTAGACAGACCGGTCAGTTGGTGAAGCGGATCGATGATCAGCCAAAAAAGACACCCGATAAATAGCACTCCTGTAACCACAAAAAGCGGGTAATTCAAGTTATGAGTAAGCTGCCCAATTTTGCCGAAAAAAATGGCCAGAAAAAAGGCTCCCATTTGACCGAAAAAATTCATAAAACCGGTAACTGTCCCACAACTATTACGGCCAATATCGGAACAAACACCAAAAGAAGACATTACACCGAAACCATAAAAACCATTTGCAATCACAAGACAAATAATGGCGATATTATTTTTCGCGATGATTGCTCCCAAAAAAATCAGCACTCCACACATACCCATACCAGTCATGCCAACAAGTCGCCGGCCAAAACGAACGCCCTTTTTCTTCACCAGCCAATCTGCAACAAATCCGCCGGCAAGTAAACCGGCTATGGCAACTATAAATAAAGCAAAAATGAATGGTTTTGTTTCATTTTCCGATAAATGTCTTTGTTCTTGCAGGTAAACGGGCATCCATCCGACAAAAAAATAATTCGCCCATTGAAAACAAAAATACATGAACATCAATGACCGAACGGTTCGGTTTTTAAATACGCATGCAAACGACACAATATGCTGGCGTTTGTCATATCGACTTCCTGATTCTATTTTTTGTTTTTCCTTTTCTGAAATATGTTTCATCTCCCCTGGAAAATTTTTAAACCACGAAAAGCAAATCACTACCCATACAATGCCAATCAATCCATTTACAAAAAAAGGCATTGACCAGCCATACGATCGCGCCAATGGAATAATGATCAGTGGAGCAATGGCGGAGCCGATTTGTTGACCTGTGCCTACCCATGTTAGCGCTCTGCCTGTTTCGTTGGTAGGAAACCAGCGTGAAATTACAATCAGGCAGTTGGGCAGAGTTCCCGATTCACCAATACCAAACAAAAAGCGAATGATCAATAATGATATGAGTCCTGTTGCAAAACCTGTCAAGGCTGTGAAAAATGACCAGAATAAAACAATGCGAATAAACATAGCGCGTGGTCCAATTCGATCGCCCCACATGCCAGAGGGAATTTCAAATAAGGCATAGGCGAGCGCAAATGAGGCCAACACCCAGCCGAACTGTTCATTGTTCAAATGAAATGCTGCTTTGATCCTTACGCCGACAATGGAAATACATATCCGGTCCAGGTAAGTCAAAGTCATTAAAGAACATAACAACACAAGTACACGGTATCGGTATGGGATGGCTGCAAACATTAAATAATTATCGGCTATTCTAATTCGCTATTTAGTTCGCTTTTTCCGTTGCCTACACAAGCTGCTTTTCCATTTGATTTAACCTGTAAATCTTAAAATGCTTTTGCATGCGGATAAGGTGGAGGATCTTTCGAGTATCGGTGTTCAGGTCTTTTCGATTCATTATTTTCAAATGAAAATAGACATTTCCGGTTCCTTTTTCGTGGTTAATAATATCGATCTCAGTCTCAATGATTGAATAGTTCACCCACTCAAAATTCGATGCATCATTCTGCAGTTTGTTTTCATAATAGAAAATATTATTTGCCGTGCTGATAATAACGGTAAATGTATTTTTTGCAATCTCAGGTGGCGAACCTTTATTTACCGTAAAGCAAAGCAAGGCAATCATGATCTGTTTCATCTTACAATTTCGACATTACTTGCAACATGGTTTTGTGGCCACGGAGCCACGGAGAAACTGTCTCTTTTAATGAAATTAAGAAAACAAATAGGTTTATGGTTAAAGAATAATCGAACGATAAGTTGAGTGTAAACCATTCTAATGTTTATGCAATATTTTCTTCTCCACATTTAGCATGTTTTTGTGAATAACTGGCTTACTGCTGTTCTTCCGTTTTGGGGCATGTTCGGTATATTCGCCGCTAATTAAACCTGTACACTGTGCGATTAAAAAGTCTTGAGATCAAAGGGTTTAAAAGCTTTGCTGATAAAACCCTTGTAAATTTCGATGAAAACATCACCGGTATTGTTGGACCCAATGGATGCGGCAAATCAAATATCGTAGATAGTATTCGATGGGTAATTGGCGAACAGAAGATCAGTCACCTGCGTAGTGAAAACCTGGAAAGCCTTGTATTCAATGGCTCTAAGACCCGTTCCGCCAGCGGTCTTGCAGAAGTAACACTGACATTTGAAAATACAAGAAATCTCCTGCCAATAGAATTCAGTACAGTAACAATTACCCGCAAATTTTACAAAAGTGGTGAGAGCGAGTATCGCCTTAATGATGTACAGTGTCGCTTAAAAGACATCCAGAATCTTTTTATGGATACCGGCATCAGTACAGACAGTTATGCGATCATTGAATTGGGAATGGTAGATGACCTGATAAAAGACAAAGAGGGTAGCAGGCGGCGCATGCTTGAGCAGGCTGCAGGGATTTCCATCTATAAAACGAGAAAGAAAGAGGCGAAATTAAAACTCGACGCAACGGAACAGGATCTTGCACGAATAGAAGATCTATTATTTGAAATAAATAACCAGTTAAAGGCTCTCGAAAGCCAGGCGAAGAAAGCTGAAAAATATTACGAGATTAAAAAAGACTATCGTGAAATAAGTATTGAATTGGCCAAAGCAGCGCTGGAAGGGTTTAATCTTACTTATAAGGAACTAAATGAACAGCACGAAGCGGAAACTGATAAAAAAATAAAAATAGATGCCGAGGTCGCAAGTGATGAAGCGTCGCTCGAACATGAAAAATTGGGATTTATTGAAAAGGAAAGGGAACTACAATCGCTACAGCACAATTTTAATGATCTTGTGCAATCCGTAAGAAGCAAAGAAAATGACAAAAATCTTGCCGCTCAACGCCTGGAACATTTAAAGGAAAAAGAAACCACTCTAAAGGACTTTTTACAAAAAGCAGAAGGACAAATAAAGGGAATAGAGGAAAGCATTGGTTTTACCCAACAGCAAATCCAGGATGAAGAACATAACCTGGTTGGCTTGCACTCTCAATTGGAGCAACTAAGACGGGATGTGGACACGAAGCGCTCTGTGCTTGATGAAAAACGTTCCGTTGTGAACATTCTGCGGACCGACTTTCAGCAGGTGCAACGTAGCCAATTTGAAGCCGAAAAAAAAGTTGCGATTGCCGATACGTCTATCCAAAATTTGCAAAGAGCAATTCAACAAATCGAAGAAGAAAAATCACAAAGAGATTTTCAGCGCAAACAACTGGCTGACGAACTTTTTCTGAAGGAAAAAGAATTAAAGATCAAACAAACAGATTTGGTGCAATTGCAACAACACAATGAATACACCAAAGAACAGATTTTACAAACGCAGGCAATTTTGGATGAGTTAAGAAATCAACTGGCTGATGAGAGCAGAAAGCTGGATGCCAGAAAGAATGAACATGATTTATTGAAAAGCCTGATCGACTCAATGGAAGGCTACCCCGAAAGCGTGAAATTTTTGCACAACAATCCGGGATGGAATCATTCTGCTCCAATACTTTCCGACATCATTTATGTGAAAGAAGAGTACCGCACAGCCCTGGAAAATGTGCTGGAACCGTATTTGAGCTATTATGTAGTGAATAATTTGGAAGAAGGTTTGCAGGCGATCCGCCTTTTGGATGAAAATAAAAAAGGAAAAGCGAATTTCTTTTTGCTGGATAAAATTCAGGGCTACGATTTACATGACCATGCGAATTTTGAAAATAAGGAAGTTCCCCAGTTGGATGGAGCTATCAATGCGCTAAGTGTAATTGACGTGGAGGAGAAATACATAAAGTTGGCAGAATATCTTTTAGGGAACGTTTTTATTGCCGATAATGAACAAGCACTGGAAAATAGTAATGGCTTCGTTGTGTTAGAGAAAAACGGCAAGTATGTAAAGGGCAAATACTCTCTTACAGGAGGCAGCATAGGTTTGTTTGAAGGAAAAAAGATCGGACGCGTAAAAAACCTGGAAAAATTGCAAGAGGAGATATCATCCCGAAACTACATTGTCGAAAAACTGAAAGAAGAGATCCAGGCAAGGCACAACGAGGTAATCGCTTTCAATGAAGATTTACGCGAAAGTGCCATTAGCGATACCGAGTTTGAAATTCAGCAGCTTACTAACCAGGTGTTCTCATTGCACAATAAACTGGAAAATCTACACGCCTTGCAGCACCAGGGCCAGCACCGGGTGGAAGAATTAAATCTACAACTACAGCAAACGCAATCTTCTGTGGAAGGCGTTCGTTTGGATCTTCAGCATCTCAATGAGGAATTGCAATTGAATACCAATCGGCTGAAGGATGCAGAAGAAACCTATAAGCTCGAAGAGAACAATTATAATGAGGCCAGCAGTCAATATAATGAATTCAACCTGCAAGTGACCAAGCAACAAAGCAAGGTTAGTGCCCTGAAGCAGGAGCTTGAATTCAAGAATAATCAATTAAAGGAACTCGAGGCTCAAATAAGAACAAACGCAACTACTCTTTTGGAAACAGCGGAGCAAATTTTACAATCAGAGGATATCCTGAAAGAGACGGAAGAATCACTGGCAAGCCTTATGAAAAATAAAGAAAGGGAAGGAAAAAG
Source organism: Chitinophagaceae bacterium (assembly GCA_036494065.1). Lineage (GTDB taxonomy): Bacteria > Bacteroidota > Bacteroidia > Chitinophagales > Chitinophagaceae > VBAU01. Next base: position 2,551 of record DASXOT010000410.1, on the reverse strand, counting down.
ACTGAATGAAGCTGACCAGGCTTACTACAACTTGCGGAATCAATTAAATGAAAAAGAAAGTGAGCTCAGGCATAAAATAAAGAACAGAGAGTTGACCGAACACCTTTTGGGGGAAATAAAAGATCGCTTAAATGATCTTAAACTGCAACTGGCTGGAACAAGAGAAAGGTTAAATGTGGAATTTAAAATACAACTCGAAGATATTTTAGACAAATCCAGAACCGGTGAGATATCAATTGAAGAATTGCAAGAAAAGACCGATCGTATGAAAAAGCGTTTGGAAAATCTTGGAGAAGTGAATCCAACCGCTATCGAGGCATTCCAGGAAATGAAAAAACGTTATGAATTTATCCTGGAACAAAAAAATGATCTCGTTACGGCAAAAGACAGCTTACTTCAAACGATACAGGAAGTGGAAGCAACTGCCAACCAAAAGTTCATAGAAACCTTCCATCTCGTTCGCGATAATTTCCAGAGAGTATTCAAAACATTATTTACAGACGATGATCAGTGCGACCTGGTTTTGGAAAACCCCGAAAACATTGCGGAGAGCGGAATTGATGTAATCGCAAAACCAAAAGGTAAGCGGCCAACCTCACTAACTCAATTGAGCGGTGGCGAAAGAACCCTGACTGCCACTGCCTTATTATTTGCTATATACCTGATAAAACCTGCACCGTTTTGTATTTTGGATGAAGTAGATGCACCGCTCGACGATGCGAATGTGGGAAAATTTACCAACATGATCCGTCAGTTTAGCGAAAACTCTCAATTCATTATTGTTACTCACAACAAAATGACCATGAGCAGCGTCGATGTTATTTATGGCGTTACTATGCAGGAGCCCGGAGTAAGCAGGTTGGTAAGTGTTGATTTTAGGAGCCTTGCCGCAGCTGAGAATTAAAGTTAGTGCTGGTCATAACAAAACTTCCCGCACTCGCGGGAATTTCTATTTTCAATAAAATCTATTTCATGAGAACGGTTCTTTTGCTCGTTTGTTCAAACACATTTATGACGTTTGCATGGTACTATCATCTCCAGCAAAAGGGCTGGCCGCTGTGGAAGGCGATTTTAATCAGCTGGTTAATTGCTTTTATAGAATATTGTTTCGCTGTTCCTGCCAATCGTTTCGGTTATGCAGGAGGCTTGAGCGGCTACCAGTTAAAAATGATACAAGAAGTTGTTACCTTAATTGTTTTCTGCGTGTTTGCTACTTTTATTTTGAAGGAACCGCTGCGGTTACAGTATCTGTTGAGTTTTGCCTGCCTGATCGCAGCTGTTTATTTTATGTTCAGGAAGTAAATCAGATGTCATCATCATCCGAGCCTTGCTGATGTTTAGACCGTTCCCTGCGAATAAGATCTGATTTTACTTTATGAATATAAGCATTGCCCAAAACACCCAACCCAACTATAACAACAACGACTGCACCCATTCCCCACGCGAACCATTCCTCGGCTGGTCTCTTATTACCGGAGTAGGTAATCAGCAGTACCCCCAGTCCGATCAGAATGAAACCAACGGGCATTTGTAATAGCCATTTTTGGTGATGCTTGTTGCTCATGGTCAGGCTTTTGGTAAAAGTGTAAATATATAAATAAAACAAGGTTTTGTTAATATCGAGGCCCTTCAAGTTGTAAGAAAAAATCAAATTTTTATTTTTGCTCAATTAATTGAAAATCATGACAAAATTTATATTGACTTTATTTTTAATTACAGCAGTCCGGTTGAATGCGCAGGAAAAACCCGAAGGTCTTTTCATCAATTCAAAAGCACCCGATTTTAAAGGAAAAGATCAGAAGGGAAATGAGTTGGAGTTGAAAGATCTTCGAAAAAAGGGGCCGGTGGTAGTCATCTTTTATCGGGGTTACTGGTGTCCCTATTGCAGCAAAGAACTGCAAAAATTGGAAGATTCAATCTCGCTTTTTACTGATAAAGGAGCACAGGTTGTTGCAATCACTCCCGAAAAACAGGACGGTATCTCAAAAACGATTGATAAAACAAAGTCCAGTTTTTCGATCATTTCGGATGAAGACATGAAAATTATGAAGGCTTACGATGTGGCTTACCAGGTTGATGATAAAACTGTTGGTCGCTATAAACTTTCCGGAATCGATCTCATTGCAAATAACGGGCAGAAAGCCGGCGCAGTCTACCTGCCGGTTCCTGCAGTTTACATCGTCGGAAAGGATGGAGAAATAAAATATCGGTTTTTTGACCCGGATTACAAAAACCAGGCACCGATCAGAGATATTTTAAATAATCTTACGGGCTTGAAATAGCGGAGCCAGTAATTAATTTTTTTATTTTGATTTACCAAATGCATTCAATGTTTCCGATGTATCGAAATATATATCGTCGTGATTGAACTTGTCGGTTGGATTTATATGTAAAACATCGCAAGGCTCCTGCAAAGATTGTCCCGAAAACTTGACGACATCAAACGCATTGTAAATTATCTCATATTCATCTGCCACAAAAATGGTTTTAAAAGCCGTTTTACATTCCAGGCCATTTCCTGAAGATAGAATGGCGTTAAGCAGGTTTTTAT
>DASXOT010000409.1:0-2806 GCA_036494065.1 Chitinophagaceae bacterium | reverse complement strand
TCATCACGGATGCCGCCCAGCGCCATACGTACATATTTGCGTCCGAGGGCTTTGGCGATGGATTTGCCGAGGGATGTTTTACCAACTCCCGGAGGGCCAACCAGGCACAGGATGGGCGCCTTCATGTTGTGCTTCAATTTAAGCACGGCCAGGTATTCAATAATGCGCTGTTTTACTTTTTCAAGACCGAAGTGGTCCTTATCCAGTATCTTTTGCGCCCTTTTCAGGTCGAAATTGTCTTTTGTAAATTCATTCCAGGGCAGATCGAGCAGCAACTCCAGGTAATTGATCTGTACTGAATAGTCGGCTGCTGCCGGGTTGGTTCTTACCAATTTTTCAAGCTCTTTATTGAAATGGTCGTTAACGTCTTTAGCCCATTTCTTTTTGGCCGCACGCTGGCGCAGGTTTTCGATCTCAAGATCGGGTGTATTGCCACCAAGCTCTTCCTGGATGGTCTTCAATTGCTGGTTGAGGAAATAATCCCGCTGCTGTTTATCAAGGTCGACACGTACCTTGCTTTGTATCTGGTTCTTCAGCTCAAGCATTTGCAGGTCGAGCGTCAGGTGCTCCAGCACCAGCCTGGCCCTGTCTCGCAGGTTGGCCACTTCCAGCATGCGCTGTTTGGCGGCCATATCTGCATTCATGTTCGATGAAATGAAGTTGATCAAAAATGAAATGCTTTCGATATTGCGTATAGCTATACCGGCTTCGCTGGGAATATTCGGCGAAAGCTGGATGATGCTCATGGACATGTCCTTGATGGACGATACCATAGCCTTGAATTCCTTGTCTTCTTTTGGTTTTATTTCGTGGAAGGGCTCAACAATAGCTTTAAGGTAAGGTTCGCTTTGTACTTCTTCCCTCAGCATGAAACGCTTCTTGCCCTGGAGGATAACTGTAGTATTACCATCAGGCATCTGGAGCATCTTGATGATAAGCGCCATCGTGCCTACCTGGTTCAACTGGCTGAAGGAAGGGTCTTCGATGGCCACATCCTGCTGAGCCACAACGCCTATCATTTTCTTGTTCCTGTTAGCGTCGCGTATCAGTTTAATGGATTTATCCCTGCCAACTGTGATCGGGATAACCACACCCGGGAACAAAACCGTATTGCGCAAAGGCAGTATGGAAAGCACCTCGGGCATTTGCTCATTATTCATCTCTTCCTCGTCTTCCGATGACATTAGCGGAAAGAACTCGGAATCTTCATTTATTATAGGTAGTGCATTTCTTATATCGAACGGATCAAAACTCATCAAATACCCTTTCTGTTAGTAGCGTCATAATGTCAGTCCCGCAAAGTGCGGGAATCGAAAAACCGGGCAAAATAGTTGTATTGCCAGTGGCCGTCCTATAGTTCAAGACTTGTGCCAATACTTATAACGACCGGCAATTAATTTAAATATACGTATTCCGGTTGATATAATCTGTTGAGACGGTTTACGGAAAATATTTCGCGCGGGTTGGCGTGAAAAAAAGTCAGCATGATTTTTGTATAATCCGACAAATGCTATTTTTGAGTCGCGTTTAGATAAAATTATTCAAAGGCATAATAATTTGAAATAAAATAAGTTATTAGGTTTAAGATAAAGTATATTATTTTTGTTACAAACGAATAGTTTACCTTAATGCGGCTATCGGTTATCCTGGGGTTTATTGTCCTGTCGTCACTGCAAGTGGCACACGCTCAGAATGCCTATTTCAAAATGGGTCAGCAGGCATTTCTCGACGGCGATTTTAAAGCCGCGGTAGCGCATCTTGAAAAATCCTGCATTATCGATTCCAATAACACCAGTGCATTGTGGATGCTGGGTTATTCCTACTATCACAGCGAGAATTACAAAAAATCAATAGCTGCCTACAACAGGGTGATCGCCCTTAAACCGGCTGATGCTTCCGCGTATTACTATCGTGCACGTGCAGAATGTTATTTCGCGAAAGAAAACCAATTGACCGACGCCGAAAGGGAAAAGAACCTTTTAGCTGCAATACTCGATTTCACTAAGGCCATTGCCGTCGATCCCAACGACATGCAAAACAATACCAAGTGCTATCAAAACCGCGGTATAGCTTATCGTGAATATGGGGAGTTTAAATTGCAGCCGGGCAAGTTCTACGATAAAACAAGAGGGAGCAACTCATTGAAAGCCTCAATTGCCGACCTCGAGAAAATATTAAATGACAATCCTAATCGCTCAGATATCCAATCCCAGATCGATCTTTCCAAACAGAAATTGGCTGAAACAAGCGCCCAACCTCGCCATTAATTAAATTTTCCTTTGACGTTATAAGTTTTGATGCCCAAAAACCGGGTATATTGTTTTTTTTGGATATGATACACTGAATCCGGGAAATAGCTTAGTTTTTCCGTTGTTTCGTAAAGCTTTTTGGAAAATATGGTGCTTTTGGTGTGATTGATGATCAATATCCATTTAACTTGGTCGCCGTCTTTTTTGATCGTGATGTCCTGGGTTTTCAACTCCGGGTCCTTGGCCTTGTAAGAAATAAACCCATTCGATGATTGCACGTCATAGCTTAACTTCCAGGCAGGTTTATTGATGTCAGATTCAGAAAACATGCTGAGCTCCGACGCCCAGTTATCAATATGTACCTTTTGATTTTCGGCCTGGTAATTATAGATCGCGGTTTTGTCGACGTTCGGGTTTAGCTTTTTCAATCTTGCAGCCTCTGATGCGAAATAGCCCTTGAGATCGAAAAACTTACCGGTATCAACTGCGGCATTGCTATCCCTTTTACAGGATACAAAGCACAACAGCAGGCTCGGCCAGATAAATGCAGCCAGGTA
>DASXOT010000408.1:0-4212 GCA_036494065.1 Chitinophagaceae bacterium | reverse complement strand
TTTTTAATTGCAGGTACTGTCCCTGTCCTAAGGATTTTAATACAATATTTCCAAACTGTTCCGGCGTTTGTAATTGTCCACTGTATTTAATTACGTATTGAAAGCTTTGATTGTCATTGGCACCAAACTGTCCTGGGGCTGCATTTACGTTTTGTTCTGCAAGAGCATTGGTTACATCCTGCGGTGTGATCTTATATACCGCCATTTTATCCGGCTGCAACCAGATACGCATGGAATAGGTCATGGCAGAACCAAATACATTAGCGCTTCCAACCCCATTTACACGTTGCAACTGCGGAATGATATTGATGGCTGCGTAGTTCTGTAAAAAAGTTTGATCAAAGCCCTGCTTATCACTATACAATGAAATGATCAATACATTACTGCTTTGTTGTTTTCTAACTGTTACACCAGCTTGTGTAACTTCAATCGGTAATACTTTTGAAGCGGCCGCTACGCGATTTTGCACGTCTACAGCAGCAATATCCGGGTTAGTACCCACATCGAAAAAGACGCTGATGTTCGCAGTACCCTGGTCGGTGGCGGTTGAAGTCATGTAAGTCATGCCCACGACACCATTGATTTGTTGCTCCAGCGGAATGATCACACTCTTTTGCACTACATCTGCATTGGCGCCACCATAGGTTGCAGAAACCTGTACGGTGGGCGGCGAGATATCCGGGTATTGTGAAATCGGCAATTTTATCATGCCCAGGATACCCAATAACACGATCAGCACGGATATTACCGTGCTTAATACCGGGCGCGTGATAAATCTTTTTAGCATATCCGTTCCGTTGCTACGTTAATGAGCCTTTGTGGCATTAAACAAACTATCTGTATTGATCAACCTGGGAGTGACAATAGTACTGTCCTTCAAATTGAATCCATTGGTCAGTATTTCATCTCCTTTTTTTAATCCGCTGTGAACGATAAAAAATTTTCCATCATTGGTGGGAGTGGTGGTGATGTTTGCGCTGATAACCCGGTTACCGGGCATTACCAGATACGCGAAAATCTTATCCTGCAATTCAAAAGTTGCACTCTGCGGTATCAATAACGCAGTATCGATTGTGTTGGGGATACGTACTACCGCACTGGCGCCACTGCGAATAATATGAGTGGGGTTCACAAATTGCGCTTTGATGCTGGCAGTACCCGTTGCAGTAGAAATAAATCCACTGGCTGTTTCCAGCTTTCCCTTCTGCGGATACTGACTGCCGTCAGCGAGCACCAGCGATACAGGCGGCAAAGTGTTCAATTTATCCTGTAAAGTGGCACCGGGAACATGTGCAGAGAAATCAAGAAATTGTTTTTCACTCAGTGAAAAATAGGCATATACTCTATCTATGTTGGACAAACTGGTGAGTGGATTATTTGTAGCGGAAATAAGGTCACCTATCTTATAAGGAATCGAGCCGATCACACCATTAATCGGACTTCGAATGGTTGTATAACCCACATTTGTTTGAGCGTTAGCTAAATTGGCGCGTGCCTGGGCAAGCGCAGCTTCTTTGGATTGAAGAGTATATTGCGCAGATTTCAATTCATAATCACTAACTATATTTTTCTCGACGAGTGGACGCACCTTCTCGACGTCCATAGTTGCGGCCGCTACATCTGCCTCTGCACTTTTAATCGCAGCACGAGCTGTGATGACGGCCTGGTCATAAATAGGATTGTTTATCCTGAAAAGTAACTCTCCTTTTTTAACCGTGGCGCCTTCATCGACGAAGATCTGCTCCAGGTAGCCTTCGACCATGGGGCGGATTTGTACAATTTCCAGGCCCTGTATTGACGCGGGAAAATCTGTGTAGAGTGTAACTGATCGAGGCTCTACTCGCATGGCAGAAAAATTCTGTGAACCTTTCCCGGAAGTTTTGCCTTTTTTATCATCTGTCTTGTTTCCGCAGGAAAAAAATAGCAGTGTAATTACGTAGACAGCTATTCTCATTCGTAACTGTGTATTCATACACTGAACTGGGTTTGTTGGTATTGGGTGTGAAAATCGGTCGATGCTTAATAAAATATTATCAAGTCTTACACCAAATTCAAAAAGATAAGGCGTTATCGGCAGAATTAACCTGCGTGGAGATCGGTTTATCGGTAAAAAACTAAGTTAAAAAATTCGATCTTTGACTATTGACGACCATTGACATTCAAAACAATGATGAACAATACTCTCAAATATATTATTGTAGATGATGATGAGATTGATCGCCTCACCATCGAATCTTTTTCTGGTGGTATTTCTTTTTTACATAAAATAGCCACATGCAGCAATGCCCTTGAGGCGCTTGAGTTGATCAATCGGTTTGAGCCGGATATTGTTTTTGCAGATATCGAAATGCCGGGAATGACCGGTCTTGAGTTGATTAAAAGTTTAAACGGAAAAGTGGCGGCTCCCGTTTTTATTACCTCCCATCCTGAATTTGCATTGGATGGCTACGAACTCGAAGCTTTTGATTATCTTATCAAACCGGTAGTGAAAGATAGATTTTTAAAATGTGTTTCCCGTTTACAGGATTTTTTTCAATTGCGCGACAAGGCATTCTCGTTTGAAAAGGAAAATGAATCTAATTTTATCGTGATCAAGGAAGGATATGATAAATATAAAATTCCGGTCCATGACATTCTTTACCTGGAAGCGATGAAAGACTATACTAAATTAATCACCGTATCCGGTCAATATCTTGTGCTTGGTACTTTGACAGGCATGTTGGAGAAACTTTCCTCAAAAAACTTTATACGTGTACATCGGAGCTATGTTGTAAATTGTAATAAGATAGATGCTGTAAAAGGAAACAAAATTTATCTCCCAAATCATGAATTGCCTGTAGGAAAACTTTACAAAAGGGCAGTTGACGAAATGTTCTGACAAAACTTCGATGCATGAGAACCAGCTGGCGAATTCTTATCATTATTCATCTCATATTGCTTCCGTTTACGTTGTTCTCTCAGCCGGATCTTTCAAAAATTACGGGTGAAAAAGAAAAGATCGTTGCCTGGTTAGGCTATTGTGAATCGCTGCGACTCAGTAGTTCCGGAAAAACAAATTTCCCAGCTCTGCAACAGGCGGCTATGAAAGGCATATCCATGACACCTGCAACGGACGCGTCGGACAAAGCAAGATTTTCATTTTACGTTGCATTTGCCAATTATTACCAGGTAAAATTCGACAGTGCGCAATACTATTATTATCAAAGCCTGCATGAAGCGCAGGAGGCCGGCTCTGCCGAATCTATCGAAGCGGCTTGCGTGGCGCTCATTCCGGTCAACTTCCAACTGCGCCAGCAGGATAAAGTAGACAGTTGTAAAAATATACTGCAATCCATACTGGATACTACTCATAATAAAAAAGTGCTGCAAGATATTTATTCAGGAATGGCCAGTTACTACCAGCAAAAGTCATTTTATAGTACTTCGCAGGATTATTTGATAAAGAGCATTGAGATGAGGAAAAAAGAGGTGGATACGACTTCGAGTATGAAATTGAAAGCTGATTATGCGATTCAATGTTATATGTTGTATAAGGTGTATTCCAATACGGATGTGCCGGACAAAAGCCTGGAAATATTAAAGGAGGGATGGCCTTATGCTAAAGCCTCTCCCCCCGTGTACATACGATATTTCAGCTCATTTACGGAAGCAAATACGTTGCTTGGAAACATTGATTCCGCCCTGTATTATGAAAAACAACTGGAGGAACTTATAAAAAACAGCCCCGTTGTTCCCTCTGAAATCGTTTCGGCCAACCTGAGCATTGCAAAATATTATATTGACCATAAACAAGCAGAAAAGGCTTTTCCTTATGTAACTATGGCCGATACACTGGCCAATAAAAGCAAATCGCCCATACTCATTTACCAGGCACAGTTGTGGAATGGACGATATCTGGAACAAACCGGAAAATTTGAACAGGCCATTTCGCAATTATCGCAATCGCTTCCCGTAGCAAAACAGATAAGCAGGGAACAGTATGCGGAAGGTTTAAAATACATGGCCGAGGCACAAAAAGGTGCAGGCAATCTGAATGAAGCCATCCAGTATTTTGAACAATACAATCAACAATCGGATTCACTTGTCAAGGAAGAAATATCGCACAACCTCGCCGACCAGGAAACGAGGTATGAAACCAACCAGAAAGAACAACGAATTGTTACGCTGGATAAAGAAAACCAGTTACGATCACTGGAATTGCGCAATGCTTCA
>DASXOT010000407.1:0-7407 GCA_036494065.1 Chitinophagaceae bacterium | reverse complement strand
CCTTCGATGGTTTTTTTGAAATAACCGGTACCTGCTTCAGCATTATTATTTGAAACACTTAAAGATCCCAACTTAACAGTAACGGATGGCTGATCGGTCAGCCATTGCGAGCCTTGCAGCAGCAAGGCATAACAGGCTTCGGCTGTAGCTTTTGTCGTTTCCCAATTGGAGGTTTGTTTATTTTTCAGCAGCCAGGTCTTGAGATCGTCTACCGTTTTGGTGTCATGTTTTATTTCGGCGAATGCTTCGATCAGTAATGATTGCGTTTCGACAGGCGCCTGGTACCAAAACCATCCTTCGTCTTCATTTTTCCAATACATACCCAATTCATCATTGTTGATAGCTGTCTCTTTCAATGATTCTAAAATGTCGGAAGGAGTTTTTGTATCGCCTGTTCTTGATAAGGCCAAGGCGATCATTCCCTGCATATATTTACCCTGGTTTGCCCAAAAAAGTTGAGACTGTTTCCTGAAAAAGTTATAAGCGATTTGTGACGCTTTTGCGACAGGATATTCCGGGAAAAAACTCCTCATATACAAGTATTGAATCTGCGTGTACCCCGGTGAATATTTTTTCAGATCAGTCTTGTATTTAATAAGGTACTCGTAATCCTCTCTGATCTTTTTGTCGAGATAGGGTATCGCCAATGTTATTATTTTTTTCAATTTCTCATCCTGGCCGTTGGCAATTGCTTTTAGTTTTCTTAAATGACCAATGCCTGTTAATATATATTGGGTAATATACTGGTCGTCGGGACCGCCTTTGAACCAGACAAAGCCGCCCTTCTCTGATTGCATTTGTTCCAGCTTAGAAAGGGCATTGTCCAATTTATTGCTCATCATGATAAGATCGAATAACAATCCTATATTCTTTTTTTGTTCTTCTTCTGATTTTGCTTCCAGCACCCACGGTGTTTCTTCGAGAAGCGCAGATTTTAATTCCTCGTTTTTTTGCAGGTTAGAAAGAAGAGCAGAAGTATCTTTCGTTTTCCATTGCTCAAAGATTGCTTTAATGCGCGGAGAGGAGTTAGCAATCATGGAGGCCAGCGAATTTGCATAATAGCGATTCCAGGTTTGTTCAGCACATTCATAGGGATATTCAATGAGATAAGGAAGTGATTGCACCGCATACCAGGCCGGGTTGCTGGTGTATTCAACGATGAGCGCATGGTTTTGCAAAGTTTCAGAATTTTCCGAGTTCAGCAATTTTTCGAATTTGAAATTCTTTGTTCCATTGCCTCTCATATTTAGTGGGAGTGTCTCCGTAACTAATGTCTTATTGGTAAGCACAGGCATAGCATCTTCTTCTCCGTCGGAAAACTCACCCGCCTTTGCGACAATTCTCCATGCCAATGCTTTGTTGAATAAATAAGGAACCTGTATGGGAAATTTTACCGCTTCACTTTGACCTGCTGCAACCGTGAAGTACTGATTAGGGAACATATTTAGAAACCAACCATCGACAGGCTGATTCGTAGTGGCATCGATCAATTGGAGTTGTGCCTGGCCGGTAAATTCAGAATCGGTAAGGTTTACAATTTTGACACTCAATTCCATCTTGTCGCCTTCCCTGAGGAATCGCGGCATATTTGGTTGAACCATCAATTGCTTTTGAGTTACAATTTCTTTGGATGATAAACCAAATGCCAGGTCCTTTGTATGTGCAAGGGTTTGCAATTTCCATTTGGTTACTGCTTCCGGCATGGTAAACGAAAACTCGGTGGTACCAGTGGAATCCGTATGCAGGTCAGGAAAGAAAAAAGCTGTTTCGTTGAAGTTTTTGCGGATTTGAATAGAGCCATTGTTTTTTTGTGATTCGCTTTTTACAACTTTAATTGTATCTGTCTGATGCTCGATTTGGAGGTCGTTAAAAGAAACATTCAAACGCATATCAGCGTTTTTGTCGCTCTCAGCACTGATCCTGGTGGCCTTAAGAAGCGGCGTCGCGTATTTAAGCTGCGAAACGCTCCCCGTAATATCTTTTTTTAGAAAAGTTCCGTCGCGGCCGTCATCGTCTGATTTATTTATCATCATGCCTTCTTTTTGGTACTCATAGAACTCGATATTGGTAACCAGGAAGTCATAAAATTTTTTGATTTCTTTTTGATCAGGTTCGCCAGCCTTGTTTTGTTCTGCTTCTATTTCATCGAAATCATAGTCCCGGTTCCAATCAGACATGTCGGAGAAATAAGGCCAGATGGAAGGCTTGTACCAATCATGTGGCTTGAATTGATCTAGTGACGCATCATACATGCTTGCTAGCATTTCCGCAACAATCGGTTCATTTTTAGTACCGGTAATTTTCACTTTCCATTTTTCTTCACTACCTGGTAAAAGTTTATCACGGAATGTTTCGTATTCAATTTTCAGGTCTTTATTCGTCCAGGGAACCTGAATCACATCGTTGTAAACATAGGTGCGATTGTTTTTTACAAAAGCATAGCTTACTCCATACCCGCCCCGGTCATCTTCGGTAGCGGTAAACTGAATCATTTTCTTTTCATTGTTGAGACTGAACGTGGAAAAGTCGCCGGATTTGGATCGTTGCGTTGATTTGTCAAGGCGCTGGATGACAAAAATATCTTCGGCGGAACTTCCGATGCCTATGCTTGTTTTCTCTCCCGGCTCAATGGGTTTGCTTTTGTTAGTCCAGAAATATTGAGGATGGGTTAACTGACTGGAATTTTGATCATATAGTTCGATGTACTTTACGTCTTTTATTTCTTGCCCGTCTTTGTCTCTGGTTGTTATTTCAATAGAATAAAAACCAGAGGTTAATTTCGCATTTCGAAATTCGAAATTCGAATTTTCCCGTGTGGAGTCTTCAACGGCAAATACCAAACCTTGCCTCTCCCAACTTTTATAGTCGTGCTCATTATCATATTCATCGGTGGGAAACCATTTGATATAATCTTTTCGACTCATCGTGAATTGGTCGGGTCTGCCCCAATACCGCTCCCTGATCAATCGTTGTTCCTCCTTCAATCTGTAAATGTTAATCCTGACTTTCGCGGCTTCGAATTCACCCGACATGTTGGTTGTAGAAATCGCGATAGTTTTGAAACTATCCGCCGCCGATTTGGATGGGACATTTATGTTCAATATTAAAGATTGATATCCTATGGTAACCAATGCAGAGCCGCTGCGAGTTTCTCCATTGATATCTGCAACATCGGCATATATACGATAATCAAACACCGGGTCAAATTTTCTATCGATTGTCAGATCGGGAATGGCATTGAATTCGATAAGAAATTTTCCGTCTTTGCCTGTTTTTGTTTCTCCATGAGCTATTTCCATTTCACGTGTGGGCGGTTGCCAGAACCAAAACCAGTCATAGATTATTCTCGGTTGTCTTACTATACGGTATTTTACAGATGCTTCATCGATATTATTCCCTGCGTAGGCTTTTGCGATGCCGGTTACCTTTATTTTTTCGCTGAGCCTGTACGATCCTTTCAACTTTTCGAAGTCCACGTAGAATTGAGGGCGTTTATATTCTTCGACTGAAATACTTGAATAACCTGTGTTGTCCTTTGTTACAATTGTATATTCGCCATTTAACCCTGATTGTGGTAACTGAAATTTCCCTGAGAAGGACCCGTATTCATTAGTGGTTACTTTTATTGAGTCCACCAGTTGCTGATTCACATTTCGCAAATAAACGACCGTCTGATAACCTGTTTGAACAGTATTTTTCTTTTGTCGCAGATCACTTGTAAGTACGATCCCTTTGAAAAAAATGGCCTGACCTGGCCGGTAGATAGAACGATCTGTAAAGAGAAAACTTTTTCGCTTCTCTAAAATATTTTGGTTTCTATACTCATCATAAGGAACATAATACTTGTCATTATTATTATCCATAAAAAGTCTGTCGCCATTAAAGTTTATATCGAGAAAGATGCCCGACGGCTCCGATTCGATGGTTTTCCCGGCGAGTTTGAAATATCCCTTATCATCTGTTGTGTAAATAGCAGACTTTACCTTGACGTAGTCCGATGTTTTATAATCATATTTTGACTCCCAAACCTGGGCGGTAGCCCCGGCAAGCGGATGACCTGTCTCACGATCAAGAATAAAATAGTTAGGACCGTTATTGATATAACTGATATCGGATACGTAAAACCGCCTGGCGCCCATTACCGAGCTGTCTACGCTAAAATTCTTATCGACACTTAATAAAAGAAAATAGCTACCTGGGGCAACACCATCGATTTTTACTTCTGTCGCATGTTTTTGCATATCCCTCGTATCGGGAAGGAGTTGCTCCCAACTGCGCAAGGCTCTTTCTTTACTCAGCTTTTTCCAGAAATCGGGTGCATAATAATTATTGGTTTCTGTTTTCAGTTTGTCGTCAGCTTTGATGAGCCGGAGGTATAAGTTTGAAAAATTCCTGTATTGTACAAGCGCGCGGAATGGCTGATTGGGGATATTTACCGTCTCTATGTCAAACGTCAACTCTTTTTCGTTCATGGTATTTAGGAGATTGTAACAATTGGTTTTTCCTTCTGAAGAATCAATTTGCGCCAGTATTTTTTCACAGATATCTTTTGCCTTTAGCCGGTCAAAGCGATGAGTACTGTCTCCTAGTGGTTGATAGTTCGAGGCGCTTTCGTCGTAGTTTGCCGCAATCAAATACCAGGCTTGCGATGCAGCAGGCAGGTTGTCGTATTGATGGGCAATATGTTCCAGGGCATTGAGATACGATTGATCTTTATTTTCCTGAACAGTGTTTTCATCTACAAATTGGAGCCTCTCCAGGTCTAGGTCGATCAATGCGTCGGGCTTTGCATCGTGGAGATGGAATGAGATCAACTGTTGGTAAATCAACAATGCTTTATATTGGAGTGATAGGGAATCACTCGTTTCGAATTTGTGTTGGATAAAATCGGTGGCTGGTGCAAAGGCGGCATCTTCGTTTATTTCAAATGAGTAAGCGGGCTTCGTTATGTCCCGTTCATTGTTCTTTAAATAATCAAGCGCCTCATGTGCCAGCAAATCAAAAAGTGTGGGGCGAAGATGGCGCATATTTCCTTTCATGATAATAGCATCAAAGCCATCGAGGTTTGTTTGCTGAAGCAGGGATGAATTTTTGATTGATTGCAGGTAAAGCTCACTGATCTTCTTGTGAAAATCATCTGTGGTCCAGGTAGCGATGTCCTCTTTTTTAAAACCTTCGGTATTTGTTCGTTGATATAACTGATACCTGTGTGCCTGGTAATAATCCCAGTACATTCCCGCCAGCAGGCTATTTAGAATGGATTTTACTGGTTCCACCACCGTTGTTATTTCCTTTTCCATGCCAACAATCGATTTTTCCCCGTTGTCTTCGGTGGTCCTGTCTTGCAAGCTGAACTCATATACTAGCGCTTTGATCATCTGCCCGTCGTGTTTTTCTTTCTTTGCCTGCTGGTAAATCAATTTGACTTTTTCCAATGCTGACTTCGGAAGCTGTTTTTGCATGAGCGCATCGAGCTCTTTCCAACTCGAGTCGTAAGTTTTTGAAGGTGCCTGACCGAAGGAAGAAATACTATAGAATAAGGTAAGAAATAACCCGATTGAAAAAAAGGCGGTGGGTTTAAAATTCATCTCTGTTAATTTTCGCGTTAAGTTATCGATTATCAAATTCATTGATGCTGCGGTCGAATTTTTTTCACAATAATTAGCAGAAAATATTCTTTAACAAATTTTCACGTTTGGTTGAAACCCTTTGCTGCGAACGACTCTATCGTAAAGCTGGTCGGTATTTTTCTTCAATAATTTCCTTTAACGTTTCATTGCGATGTTTCCTGGTATGATGGCATATCCTTTGAAAAATAATGACAAGCTGAACAATGAAAAAAATAAAAGAAATATTGGAGCAGTTAGTAGCCGGTAAAAAAAACAAAATTGGTCTTCTCGTGTATTCAGCCGGAAATACGCAATGACCGCTATGATAAAATATAAATAGTATGAAAACGATCTCTACTCTTTTGTCCTCTTTCTTTATTACTTCATCCATTTTTGCCACCAACATTAATTCGTCGTCTATTTTGACAGTGAAGTCGGCCAGCCAGGCCGGTATAGTGGTAGTTGTCGATGACAAACGGTTTGATCCGGGAGTAAATTCAATGATGGTTAAAGGGCTGGATGCCCGTGAATACGAATTGACCATTTACCAGGAAAGAACAAATAGCTCGGCAGCCTGCCTGAATAAATCTTACGATATATTGTTTGATGGCACGGTCGAGATGAAACCTGATACACAACTTGAAATGGCTTTTGACGATTGTGGCAAAATGAATATGAATGAAACCAGTATCAATGCGAATTATATACCGCAGAACAATTTTGAGAATACTGGTTTTGGAAATGACGGCAACAGCTCAAACGCAATCAACGACCTCAATTTTGCCCGCGTGTTGTGGGCAATCGGTAAAGAAAGTTCCGAAACAAACAAATTGGAATCTGTTACCCAGGTGATTCGCACAAGCTATTTTACTTTAAGCCAGGTCAAACAGTTGATGCAGTTATTTTGCTCTGAGGACAACAAACTCGAGGTGGCCAGGTTGGCTTATAACAAAACAGTTGATCAATCGAATTATTATAGCTATAAGTGAAAAGATAGTAACTAATAACTAAAGATAAAAGTGGGCATTACCTTATAATAATAACTTTTATCTTTTGGTTATTGTCTTTTATCTATTACCTGTGCCATTGTCTTTCCAATATCAGCAGGGCTTTGCACAACTGAGACTCCACATTCGGCCAATATTTTCATTTTTGCAGCAGCAGTATCATCAGCGCCGCCGATGATGGCACCGGCGTGACCCATGCGACGACCGGGAGGAGCTGTTTGTCCGGCGATAAAACCTACTACGGGTTTTTTATTTGCATTGTTTTTGATCCAGCGTGCAGCTTCCGCTTCCATGCCGCCTCCAATTTCACCAATCATTACAATCCCATCGGTATCGGGATCGTTCATGAATAGTTCTACAACCTCTCTTGTTGTTGTTCCGATAATCGGATCTCCGCCAATACCGACAGCAGTTGAAATACCCAATCCAGCTTTGGCGACCTGGTCGGCAGCTTCGTAAGTCAATGTTCCCGATTTAGAAACTATGCCAATCTTGCCCGTCTTAAATACAAATCCCGGCATAATTCCAACCTTGGATTGACCCGCAGTAATGACGCCTGGACAATTGGGGCCGATCAGTCTTGTATTCTTTCCTTGTAAAAAATTTTTTACTTTCACCATGTCCTGTGTTGGAATTCCTTCGGTGATGCAGACGATCAGTACGATTCCTGCTTCTGCGGATTCCATGATGGCATCTGCTGCAAATGCAGGTGGAACGAAAATGATACTTACGTCAGCGCTGGTTTTTTTCACACAATCGGATACGGTATTGAAAACAGGTCTGTCCAGGTG
>DASXOT010000406.1:0-7610 GCA_036494065.1 Chitinophagaceae bacterium | reverse complement strand
ATTCTTTGAAACCAGGATCCAGTTGCTTGAAAAACGACAGCAAGCCCATGAGCAGTTTTTGAAAATTATGACTTATCCGGCAGGGGCTACAGACTCGGCAGTAAACAGGGGATTTGCGCGAATTCTTTTGCTGACAAAAACCAGTAATGACTTCACCACAGCAACGTACGATCAGATGAAAACTTCAGGGAGCTTACGTTATATAGACAATGACAATCTCACAACATCATTGCAGCAATATTATGACGTTCTTTTAGCAAAAATTTCCCGCGATGCTGACGGGGCTGATAAATTCTTCACGGACTATATTATTTCTTATATGATAAAACACTTTCGGTTCCAGGACTTCAAGCCAAGCGATGGCTCGTCGCTGCATGTAAAACTCTTCAACCGGGCAGCTGAATCAGATCAGGAGTTGATCAATATTATGGGTGTATGGGCGGCCAACTGCGGTACACAGATCGATTTGCTAATGCCAGCCCAGAAACAAATGTTAGATTTAATTAAGCTGATCAAAAAAGAATATCATCTCGAGTAGATATTAAAGCTGCATGAACGCCCAACAAAAGATGGTTTGCTATAGCAGGGCTGGACATTGGAACTATTGGCAGTAAATCTTTATTCAGCTTTGATGTTTTGTTAAAAGTTTTTATTGGTAGAAAAAATATTAGCGTTGGCATTTATAGAAATTATTTACTTTATGCAAAAGTTTTTCGAACCAGAAAATTCAACGGTTGTGCTTTGAATCATTAAACCGAGTCCCACCTTTCGACAAGCCTAACCATGTGAAACCAGCTTAAATAAGTAATCGTTCAATAGGTGAACGGGCAAGAATTTTGCCTGTTGCCAGGGTATCATGTATTGTAAAGAAAATTGCATGGTGAAACAAATAGTAAGCATTGAAAAGAAATCAATGAGGGAACTAATGAAGTCAGCTGACAACAACTCAGAACACCTGATTATTACTGCATTTAAAAATGGCAAACCAGAAGCCACCGATTACATCTATAAAAAGTATTACAAACAACTCGTTTATTTCGCCGACAGCTGCATTAATAATACAGAGGAAGCTCGTGACCCGCTCATGTTTTGTCATTATGTTTTAGCTAGCGGACAAGAGAATGATACGTCAAGGCCATTAATGTCCCTAAATGAAACAACCTTCCTTCCGTAAAAAGTTTCTGGTTCTATGTTTATAGAAATGCCTTTACCTTTCAAGATTTTAATAATTTGTTCAATAGCTTCCACATTAAACCAAAGGCTGGCATTTCTAATATCAGGCATTGATTCTCGCCTATTTGGTCCAAGCATGAAAGCGGCACCCTCCCATTCCAGCCTTGCCCAATTGAGTTCGCAATCCGGCTCCCATAAGTGATTAGTCATAGTACATTTGAAGCCAATATCCTCATACCATTTTATGGTTTGACCTATATTGCGAACCTGTAAAAAAGGAACACATTCTGCCATAGTTGTCAAAGTTTTACTATTAGTTCTATAAATAACTATTAGTTCTATAAATAAATCGTACAGTGGTAAAGTCCCTCCGCATACCACACGACGCGTAAATTTATGATATAGGGCCCATAGTTGGGGTTTATAGATCTTGAGGTCAATAAACTGACGTTATACATCAATACCGGACAATCGGTTGTATCATATCCGAACACTTTCGTAATTAAATCTTATTCAAGCTAATGATAATCAAGCGGTCTTTAAGGTGGCATGTTTTTAGAAATTTAAGGTAGCAGTGACCAACCCGGTTAAGTCGCTGCGAACGGAATGATTATGGTGAGTCGCCAACAGCGAAACGTGAAAACTCGAGGCCCATGACTCAAAACTCACAAGTAAATAGATCAACATCATAAATCAACTTCTATGTTCAAAAATTATTTTAAAACTGCATGGCGCAATTTGACAAAAAATAAAGCGCATTCAATTATTAATATTGCCGGCTTATCGGGTGGCATGTCGGTTGCTATGCTTATCGGTTTATGGATGTGTGATGAGTTATCGTTTGATAAATACCATCAGAATTATGATCACATAGCACAGGTGATGGAACAAAATACCATGAATGGTATGATACAAACCGGCGTAAATATTGAACCACCGCTGGCACAGGCATTACAAAAAAATTATGGTAGTGACTTTAAGTATATTGTAATGTCATCAAGCCCCGTATAGAGTTTGAGAACGGAATAATTCCAATTTGAAAATTTGAAAATGATAAATCCGAAATCACAAAATCAGAAATTAGAAATTTTCTTCTATGTTTAAAAATTATATTAAAACAGCCTGGAGAAACCTGTTTAAGAACAGAGTTTCTTCCTTTATCAATATCAGTGGTCTTACTACTGGTATGACAGTGGCGTTGCTCATTGGCTTATGGATTTATGATGAATTGTCATTTAATAAAAATCATAAAAATTATGACCGCATAGCACAGGTTAATTACTATGCACAGGAAGATGGGGAGCAACATATTCAATCACGGCAATCTTATTTGCTGGCTGATGTCCTTAAAAGAAGTTATGGAAATAATTTCAAAAACGTGGTGATGGCGGTTGAGCCAAATGAATATATTCTCTCGGCAGATGAAGAGAATATATCAAGGAACGGTCAGTTCATAGAACCTGGCGGACCTGAACTACTTACTCTGAACATGTTGGCAGGTGCCTGGTCAGGTTTACAAGACCCGCATTCGATATTTCTTTCTCTATCGACAGCGAAAGCTCTTTTCCGCAATACAAGTCCAATAGGGAAAATTGTAAAGATTAATAATGAACTAAATGCGAAAGTTACAGGCGTGTATGAAGATTTGCCACGCAACAGCAACTTCTATGATGTGCAGTTTTTTTCTCCATTTGATTTATATGTTGCTTATAATCCCAGGGTAAAAGAGAAAGGATGGGAGAATCTGTCCGTTTACATCTATGTTCAGTTACAATCCACTTCTTCTTTTAAAGAAACATCTGCACGGATTAAAGATGCTTTACTCAACAACATCAAAAACATTGAAGGAATGAAAGAAAATGTTGCACAGCATCCTCAACTGTTTCTTCACCCTATGAAAGACTGGCATTTGCAGGGCGATTTTAAAGAGGGCGTCGCGGATACGGAAACGGCAAAACTTGTGTGGACGATTGGCATTATCGGATGTTTTATTTTGCTTCTGGCCTGCATCAATTTCATAAATCTTGCAACTGCCCGTTCGGAAAAACGGGCGAAGGAAGTTGGCATTCGCAAAACAATAGGCGCTGAAAGAAGACAGTTAATCGGGCAATTTATCAGCGAATCATTTTTGGCGGTTGTTTTCGCGTTTATACTCGCTGTCATTCTCGCAGCAGTTTTACTTCCCTGGTTTAATGAGCTCGCGAATAAAAACATTATAATGCCCTGGTCTGATTTATATTTCTGGATAATCAGCCTCGGCTTTATTATTCTTACAGGTCTTTTGGCAGGCTGCTATCCTGCTTTTTATTTATCATCTTTTCAGCCGATGAGAGTATTAAAAAATACCTTCGGCATAGGCAGAATAGCCGCAATTCCTCGAAAAATATTAGTGATGGTGCAGTTTACTATTTCAATTGTACTCATTACTTGTACAATAATTATTTTTCGCCAGACGGAATATGCAAAAAATCGCCCGGTCGGTTATAGTGGGAATGGTTTGCTGCTGATACAAAAGAAAACGGATGAGTTCAAAGGCAAGTTTGAATTGCTAAGAACTGAGTTGAAAAATACAGGAGTTGTATATGAAGTTGCTGAATCCAATAGTGCTGTAACCGGTACGGAAATGTCAAACGGTGGTTTTGAATGGAGAGAAAAAGATCCGGCATCCAATAACAATTTTGCCACCTTGTCTGTAACGCGCGAATATGGAAATACAGTAGGCTGGCATTTCATGGCCGGAAGAAATTTTTTGCAAGAACCTGCCAGCGATTCGGCAAGCATTGTAATAAATGAAGCGGCTGCAAAATATATGAAGCTTAAAAATCCTGTAAATGAAATTGTACGATGGGATCCTAAGTGGCGAAAGCCAGAAACTTTCAGAATAATCGGGGTAATAAAGGATATGGTGATGGAATCTCCTTTTGCTGAAGCACAACCAACAATGTTTTTTCTTTATGATTACAATAAATGGGTCAACATCCGTCTTAAGCCGAATGTAAATCCCCGTTATGCATTGTCCAAAATAGAGGCTGTATTCAAAAACCTCATTCCCAATACGCCTTTCGATTATAAATTTGCCGACAAGGAATATGCTTCAAAATTTGATGCCGAAGACCGAATGGAAAAATTAGCATCCCTTTTTGCCTCGCTGGCTCTTTTCATTTCCTGTTTGGGATTGTTTGGTTTAGTTTCTTTCATAACTGAGCAACGCACCAAGGAAATCGGCATTCGAAAAGTAGTAGGTGCCCGCGTAGTCGATCTTTGGAAACTACTGTCCAAAGACTTTTTAATATTAGTTACAATATCCTGCGTTAGTGCTGCTCCCATCGCTGATTACTTTATGCATGGCTGGTTGCAGAATTATCAGTACCGCACGAATCTGTCGTGGTGGATTTTTGCTTCCGCAGGTGCTGGTGCATTAATGATAACATTGATAACGGTGAGTATTCAAACAATAAAAGCAGCCGTCGCTAATCCCGTAAAGAGTTTGAGAACGGAATGAAGAATGTGAATGATTAATCGTCAATCACGACTATAATCATGGCTGCAGTCAAATATCATCAGCAAATAAAGTGATGCACTCAAATTATGCACAAGGGAAATCCAGTAAAAAAACTTTTTCCCTAAGCTCCTTTTTAAATTATATTTATCACGTACAGATAATTTCAGTCACTTGAAAGAAACTGATAGCGTAAATCAACTTATTGACCATCTTTTCAGGCGTCAATCAGGACAAATGGTATCTGTATTGACAAGAATTTTTGGAGCGGATAATTTAGACCTCGCCGAAGATGTGGTGCAGGATGCCTTAATTGAAGGCATCAAGCAATGGACCTATAAGGGCATACCTGACAATCCCTCAGCCTGGTTAATTAAGGTAGCAAAAAATAAAGCGCTCAATATTCTTAATCGGGAAAAATATAAAAGGCAATATTCTTCTGATTTTGCACACTTTTTACGATCTGAATGGACAGCCGAACCCGCCCTGGATCAACTTTTTTCCGAGGAGGAAATTAAAGATGACCAGCTGCGAATGATTTTTACATGCTGTCACCCGGCCATTTCACCGGATTCGCAAATTGCGCTTGCATTAAAAACGCTTTGTGGTTTTAGTATCCCCGAAATTGCCAAAGCATTTCTCACCACGGAAGAAAACATAAACAAGCGATTAGTAAGAGCCAGGCAGAAAATTCGTGACGACAGAATTCCCTTTGAGGTTCCGAAAGGTAAAGAACTGGAGAAAAGATTGCAAGCCGTTTTGGAAACCATTTATCTTCTATTTAATGAAGGGTATAGTGCCTCATCGGGCAAAGATTTGATCCGCCTTGAAGTTTGCGAAGAGGCTATACGATTGACAGAAATTATTACGACACATCAGGCAATTCAACACAAATCAAATGTTTATGCTTTACTTGCACTCATTCAGTTGAATGCATCAAGATTCAAAGCAAGAGCGGATACTGACGGAAACATAATCACGCTGGAAAAACAAGATCGTTCATTGTGGGATTACCAATTAATGGAAAAAGGATTCTCTAATTTAGAAAGATCAACGGCAGACAAGCAAGTTTCCATTTATCACATTCTTGCTTCCATATCTGCTCACCATTGCTCCGCAATTAATTATAAAGCCACTGACTGGAAAAGCATTCTTGCCCTCTACGACAGATTAATTCAAATTGATAATTCGCCGGTTGTTTTGCTCAATCGCGCCATTGCACTTTCAAAAGTAAGTGGTGCAGAAAAGGCAATTACAGAATTAGAAAAAATTAAAGATTCAGCATCTCTGAAAACGTATCATTTATTTTATTCAACTAAGGCGGAATTTTATATGGAACTCAACCAGTTTTCAAAAGCAATTGAAGCAATTGAAAGGGCCTTTGAATTAGCCCCCTTACAAAACGAAAAATTATTGTTGCAGGGGAAATTAGCCTTCTGCCGTGGAAAAATAGTTTGAAAACAGTGTCCCTTTTTCTAATCATCATTTGTCTATATGGCATAAGTCAAATAATTTATCATTAAAAAACAAAAAATGAAGGATTTCTTATTTATTCTGAAAACGGAGGGCAGCGTTTGGACTGACCTTTCTCCCGAACAACTTCAAAAACACATGGAGCATGGAAATGCCTACATCGGCAACTTAATGAAAACCGGGAAATTAAAAAATGCTAACCCTGTCGATAAAGGAAGCAGGATCGTAACAGAAAGCAATGGAATTATGAAAGATGGCCCCTTTAATGAAACTAAAGAAGTAGTTGCAGGCTATTTCTTAATTGCGGCTGAAGATATAAATGAAGCGGTTGAAATCGCCAAAGCCAACCCGATTTTCAAGGATATCACTACAAAAATTGAAGTGCATCCGATGATGGAAATCGGAGGAAATTGAGTTTTCAAATGTCCCTCCCGCAATAATTCGTTTGTCTTGATGCCGAACAATTAATATTTTCTAATTTAAAAAACAAAAAGATGAAAGAGTTTATGTTAATCATTCGCACTCAAGGCGACCATTTAGAAGCGCTTCCGGCAGAAAAAAAACAACAGCATCTTGAAAAGGTGATGAATTACATCGGTGGCTTAATGAAAAGTGAGAAACTTAACAGTGCACAGCCATTAGAGATGGAAGGGACAATTATTTCGGGAACTACCGGAAAATTTAAAGATGGGCCATTTAATGAAACGAAAGAAGTTATCGCAGGTTATTTTCTTGTTAAGGCTAATAGCCTGCAGGAAGCCATTGAAATTGCAAAAGCAAACCCGGTGTTTGAAGACGGGACAGATGCAAGAATTGAGGTCCGACCAATAAAAATAATGGCGGGAATAAATTGAAGCTAACAAATATGAAACGCAAAAAATGAACTGCCATTATGAATATTGTGTGCGTTTCATATTTCACATGCTAAGATGATTTAGGAGAACAAAAAAAAGATTGATGTAACCCCCCAAAATTCTAATTTCTTGTTCACTAGATAAAGTTTCGGATCATGCCTCTAATCCGGATCATGCCCCTGAATGGTATGTCAATAATTAAATCGGTTGAATGGAAAGCTCCAAAACCATTGGTGGTAGGATCACAGGTGGCTTTCGTTGCTCACTTTCTTGGAAAGAGACTTGCCTATGCTTACGAATTTGTAGAATTAATGCCGGGAAAAAGATTACCAATGAAAACTGCCGAAGGGCCATTCGCAATGGAAACAACCTACACCTGGGAGCGTGTTGACGATAACACAACAAGAATGACTTTACGGAACAGGGCAAACCAACCGGTTTTTCAAAATTGATATCTCCGTTTATGGCAATGATGTTGAGAAAAGCAAACAAAGCAGATTTGAAAAAACTAAAAAGCATTCTTGAAACTTCCGGATCCTGAATACGGAAATGGTAAATATTTTTGATTAGATTTATTTCAGGCCCCTGATCTGCTTTATGATTGCCACCCT
>DASXOT010000405.1:0-7723 GCA_036494065.1 Chitinophagaceae bacterium | reverse complement strand
CTCAAGATACACTTAGTACAGTTCTTGCCTTAAATTAGAAAAAGATATGGACATAAAACGTAATGATGCTACCGCGAACCGTCCCGAAGGCGACAGAGTACTTGACGCCCCCTTTGTATTCATGGATATTGAGGGATATATCGACCAGATCAAAGAGGAAGACGCATGGGACAAGAATGACCGCAATGGAATTACTCTTTTTAAGACAGCTAATGTGACAACCGTTTTGACATGCTTGCACAAAGGTGCAGTAATAAAAGATAATGTTGTAAATGGATTATTTGAGATCCAGGTGTTAGATGGAAAAATCAGGGTAACCACGGATGCAGGGGACACAGAAATGAAACAGGGCCAGATAATCGTGTTTCATCCTGAGCTGAGGCATACTATAGAAGCTTCAAAAAAATCTACTTTATTATTGCAGACTATTATTGTTCAGCAGCATTAGTGGAGCGCTTTTCCAAATGAATGTTCAGAAAGATACCCTTCGATCATTTTCAAAAGGGTCTTGATGGAAAATGGTTTTTCCAGAAAGTCATCGGCCCCGGCGTTTAAGGCAAGTTCCTTTACATTGGGGTGAGCAGACATCATAATCACCGGCACTGTCTTCGTTGCCTGGTTTAGTTTTAAGAACTCGCAAATATTTAGTCCATCAAGTCCCGGCAATTGTTTATCCAGCAAATAAAGGTCAGGCAGATCATTTTTGTTTTCCAGTACTGACCTCCCATCTGAAGATACCGTTGTATCGAAGCCTGCATTCTGCAGCACCATCTTTAACATATCTTGTATTCCTTCATCGTCTTCAATTATACAGATTCGATTAGCCATTGACTTAAGTGTACAAATCCTAAGCCATGGACGATTATCGCGATTTCGAAGGGAAATGCAGTTATATATTCGTATTGAGGCGACTCTCGTCAATTGCTTCCGAAAGATAGAAACAAAGGAAAATTTTCCTCATTAAATGAAAATGGCGAGGGTATTTTTATACTCCCCGCCACAGTTTTTCCAATTGAATTATTTTCTTTTTTGATAATGAGCCATTAATTCACCCGAGGCAACAACATGTTCCTTTATGGCTTCTTGCAAAACTTTCTTATCCGACCCTGAAGGAATATCAAGCTCGGTGTCGAGTGCGTATACCCTAAAGAAATAACGATGTGAACCCGAAGGGGGGCATGGACCGGCATAATCAGTATTGCCAAAACTGTTGGTGCCGCCTACTCCGGGCCTGCTGTCTTCCGGGATTGCATCATTGGGAGGGATATTCCAGACAACCCAATGGTCATAAACTCCCTTAGGCGCATCAGGATCCTCCACTATAAGGGCAAGGGATTTTGTTTCCGTAGGACAGCCACTTATTTCAAGCGGTGGATTTACATTTTTCCCTTCACATGTATACTTTGCTGGTATATGGCCACCATGACTGAAAGCAATACTGCGAACTCTCAATTCATCATTTTTTTCCCGTTCCATAAAGCCTCATTTAGCTTACTACACAAATACACACATCACTTTATTCTTTTTTGAATTGCCTTAGCTGAGTCGAGATGCATTTGTAAGGTCGGTAATGTTCTGTCGATCCATGTTTTTACGTCAGGATCTTTTGTATCACCGGAAGCCTTTTTAAAATCGTCAACTGTTGCTTCGTGCCCGCTTACCATTGCCGATATATAAGCTTTGTCAAAATCTTTTCCGCTCTTCTTGGCGAGGTCATCAATCTTCTTTTGATGATCTGCTCCTATCATAGCGGGAAGGGTCACATTTTTATTCCCCGCCAGCTTCTTTAATTCATCACCGGCATTTGTATGATCCCTTACCATCATGGCTCCAAAATCTTTTACACCCTGATTCATACCCTTGTCCTGTGCCATTTGACCCAACTTGACCTCAGTCATACCTACGTCAGCTACTTTAACCATAAAATTGGCGGTTGATTTATCAACAGGCATCGAGCCGGTCATTTTATTGGAAGAAGTATCGGTGGTAGAAGTACTCGTTGACGAACTGTCTGCCTTCACATTGTTAGTTGAGTCTGCTTTTTCTACGCTATCACTGCTGCTATTGTTGCACGCAAAAGCAAGCGGAGCAATAAATAAAATGAACAAGATCTTTTTCATAATGTCTTTTTTTCTGATAAAAAATTATTTCTAACGGAAGAGTGATGAAAACTTTATGCCAGAGAGGAGGGGCGCAGTCGTCAGGTGGCATAGTCCGGGGTGCGCAGCAAAACGGTCATCGGTCATTTGTCATTACCAGGATTGACTATGGACCACGAACCATAGACTCTGGCGACTGGCATCTGCCGACCATTAAAGCACTTTCAAACTCTCAACCTTATCCTGTCCGATTTGTTTCGCCAATTCATCGAGGTTATTGAATTTGACTTCTGGCCGAAGATATTTTTTTACATATACGCGAATCGTTTCGCCGTATATTTCTTTGTCAAAGTCAAAAATATTTACTTCAATTACTCTTTTCTTCCCGTCAACCGTAGGGCGGAGACCAATGCTCATCATGCCTTTGTAGATTTTTTGCCCGGCGTCGGGAGTAATGAGTGGTGAGTGATCAGCGAAGGCGCCATCGGCATCGTTAATTTTGACATGAACGGCATAGATGCCGTTGGCGGGTGTGATTTTTTCCTCATCCATTATTTTTAAATTGGCTGTAGGATAGCCCAATTTCCTACCCAATTTATCGCCATCTACAACAATGCCTTCAAAAAAGAATTCATAACCTAAAAGTTTATCTGCTGTATCAAAATCACCGTGTATGATCGCTTCCCTGATGTTAGTTGAACTTATAGCGATCTCGTCAAGCACTTGTTGCGGGATTTCCTTCATTATATAATTATATGCCGTGGATTTTTTCTCAAGCAGGCGGTAGTCCCCCTGCCTGTCACGCCCAAACCGGTGGTCATAGCCGATAATGATGGTGTGCGGATGAAATTTTTCAATGAGGAAATTTTCTATATATTCTTCGGCCGACTGGTTAGCAAACGCTTCGGTGAATGGAATGATCGCAAGGTGATCGATCCCGGCTTTTTCAAGCAATTCAATTTTTTCTTCAAGTGTATTAATGAGCCGAATGCCGAGTATAGAAGATGAAACAATTTTTCTTGGGTGAGGATGAAAAGTAATAATGACCGTCTCACCATTTATCTTTTGCGCCTCCTGTTTTAAATGCTCGATGATCTTGCGGTGTCCCTGGTGCACGCCGTCGAACGTGCCAATTGTGATCACGGCATTTCTGAAAAGAGGTAATTGTTCTGCGTTCCTGTATACTTTCATAATTGATGTACAAAACTAGTTGAATATTGAAAATGGAGCATTGCAAATTGAACATTAGATTTGCTGCTCAAATTGTAACATGAGCCTATATTCACAGCGCGGTGTTTCGGCACAAAAAGAAGAAGTTTACTCGGCGACGAAAAATCTTGACAAAGGCCTTTACCAAAATGCATTTTGTAAAATTTTTGCCGACTTTTTATGTGGCGATGATAAATGGATAAATGTGATGCATGCTGATGGAGCCGGTTCGAAAAGTATCCTGGCTTATTTATTTTGGAAAGAAACAGGTGATCTGTCCGTATGGAAAGGAATTGCCCAGGACGCCATCGTAATGAATCTGGATGATCTGTTGTGTACGGGTATTTATGATAACCTGCTTTTTTCATCTACAATCGACAGAAATAAACGGTTGATACCCGGCGATGTGCTCGAGAGTATCATCCAGGGCAGCAAGGAATTCTTTGAAAGCATGAAAGTTTTTGGAGTCAATATTTATTATCTCGGTGGTGAAACAGCCGATGTGGGTGACGTGGTAAGAACGATCGCCGTAAATGGAACGATGGTTGCGCGCTGGCCCAAAGAAAAACTGGTAACCAATGAGAAAATAAAAGCCGGAGATGTAATTGTTGGAATGGCAGGTTTTGGAAAATCAGACTACGAAAATGCATACAACAGCGGTATCGGCAGCAATGGCCTCACAAGCGCCCGCCATGACTTGTTGCATAAAACCTATGGTGCAAGGTTTCATGAATCCTATGATACTTCGCTCG
This sequence comes from Chitinophagaceae bacterium, assembly GCA_036494065.1. GTDB lineage: Bacteria > Bacteroidota > Bacteroidia > Chitinophagales > Chitinophagaceae > VBAU01. The sequence goes on along the minus strand of DASXOT010000405.1, from coordinate 3,663 downwards.
ATGAACACGTTGTTTATATAGGGCCGCATCTCTTAACGGATGAAATAAAGATACAGGATGCAAAATTCAGCATAGGTCAGCTGCTGCTGTCGCCGACGAGAACATTTGCGCCCGTTATCAAACACATTTTTGAAGATCATTTTGAGGCTGTGCATGGTATGATTCACTGCAGTGGTGGTGGCCAGACAAAATGTTTGAAGTACTTACCCGCCAATGTTCGGGTGGTAAAGGACAACTTATTTGAAACTCCTGTTATTTTTAAATTGATACAAAAAGCGAGCAATGCAGATAACCGGGAGATGTACCAGGTTTTCAACATGGGCACGCGAATGGAAATTTATACCAATGAAAAAGATGCCGATGTGTTGATCGGCATTTCAAAAAAATTCGGTGTGGATGCACAGGTCATTGGCAGGGTAGAAGAGAGCCAAAAAAAAGAGCTTATTATTAAAGAAGGCGATGAAGAATTAAAGTTCTAGTTTCTGTCGCCGGGAAATTGGTCGCCAAATACTTTTGTCGAATCGATTGTCCGTTTTTTTTGCGCTTCTTCGATAATGCGGAGCTGTTGTTTTAATTTTTCCTGATGATCCACAGCAGCTTTTTTTATCGCGGCTTGTTCTTCTTTTTGCTTGATCTCAAAGGCCTCTGTTAATTCCTTTATGCGGGCTTGTTCTTTTCGGCTGATGATGGCATTTTCTGCAGCTCGTCTCTCCACTTCTGCATTTTCTAATTTTTGCGTGTTTTCAAAGGCTTCCGTCAGTTCCTTTATCCGTTCCTGTTCCCTTTGGCTGTTGGCCGCGTATTCTATTGCCTGTTTCTGAAGTTCAGCATTTTTTGTCCTTTGCTTTTCTTCAAATTTCCTCGCCTGGGCTGTTATCCGGGCCTGTTGGGCCCGGCTCGTGATGGTATACTCTTTTGCTTTTTTTTCAATTTCTGCCATCTCCATCCTATGTATACTTTGATAGGCTTCCTGTGCCGGTTCATTTGTGATCAGTTCGTCGAGGCTTTTTCCATATTGTTTTCTCAGTTTCTCCAATTGCTCTTTGGAAATTAATACCCGGGTGGAGTCTTCGAGGGCAAAACCCAACTGATTTGTGGGCTGGTAATCATAAACGCCAACGATCTTCTTACCGTTGAGGGTACCTTCCAACTTGCCGGTGCTGCGGTTTCGAACAAACTCTATCGTTGGGCCGGTAGTGTCAGAAACGGTTTTTTTTCGTTCTTCCCAATCAGGCATTTCCTTTTGTAAAAAATACTGTTCAATTGATTCCAAAATGCTTTTAGCAATTTTTTCCTGTCCGTCTTCGCCCTTTAGGTAAGCCAGATCTTTCGGATTTGTTAGATAGCCGCATTCGATCAGGGCTGCCGGGCAATTGCTCTTGTCGATCACATAGATGCCCCTGGTTCTTTGCTTAATGTCGTTGACAGTATGGATTTGTGCAAAATAATTATATAGGATGGTTGCAAGAATCTTGTTTTCTGCATAGTATTTTGTATTTGCCCGGGAGATGTAGATATCCATCCCTTTATCATTCTTATCGGTTTCTGTTGCTATGTTGGTGTGAATGGAGATAAAAAGATCCGCATTTTGCGAATTGGCAAAATCAACTCTTTTCTTAAGGTCCACTATCTTTTCATTCTCCCTGGTCAAAACAATTTGCAGCTTGTCGTTCGTGTTCAATTCCTTTACCTTTTTTGCAATGGATAGTACAATCTCATCTTCATAATTATCATCGGGCCCTTTGGCCCCCCTTATGTCGGCCTTCTGCATCCATGCCGTGGCCTGCATCAATGACAACCTTTACAGGCCTGTCAATAAAAGGCGAATATTTATTTTCTCTTTTGCCTTTGTAGTTGAAGGCAAACAACGCCAGTACGATGGCAGCAAGGGGCAACACCATTAATTTTCTCAGGTATTGAAAACTTGGTCTTTTAGATAAAGTGATCATGGCTATACGACGTTTTATCTGGTTATGAAAAAAGGGATTGCTCAGGTGGTGCGGATGCGTATTTAACACCCTCGAAAGTAAAAGCTCTGCATAGCTCCATTTATCTTTTTCAATCGTGGCAAATTCATCGGCCAGGAATTCATGAATTGTTTTTGTTTCTTTTTTTATCAGGTAAAAAAACGGGTTGATCCATAAGCAAGCACGGGTAATTTCCAGGAAGATGATATCCCAGCTATGTTTTTGTTGAATATGAAACAGTTCATGCCTGAAAATTTGCTGGCCTTCTGTAGAGTTTAAATCAATTTCCTGGTTCCAAAACAGCCAGTTAAAAAAAGAAAATGGAGCTCCTTTCTCTTTCGTATTCAGGAAATAAATATGGTCAACTCTTTCTTTAGTGTATTTGCCTAACAGCATCCTGAATTTTAGAATCGCGAGGCCAAATCGTATGATGATTAGCGAGGAGGTGGCCATGTAAACTGTTTTCAATAGCAGGTTTAGTGAAAACGCCTGCGAGATTGTATTTCCATAGGGAATATAGAATGGCCTGCTATCTTTTTGAGGGGAGATAAATGAAAGCGTTTGCAAAAAAGTTGAATGATATTCACTTTCATACGAGAAATAGACTGGAATATTCAGGAAAGGAATGAAAATAGAAAGTGCAACAGTCGCTAACAAATAATACCTGTTATATAAATGAAATTTTGTGTTGCGCAGGAACAGATGATAATAGCCATAAAGAATGCCTGAACAAATCACTACCTGGACAACGTAGTAAAGCAGGCTTTTCATCGCTTTTGATTTTGATGTTTTTTGATCTGTTCCAATAGTTTTTCCAGTTCTGCGATCGAAATGTTTTTTTCTTTTACCATAAACGAAACCACATTGCTGAAAGATCCGTCGAAATAACCTTTCACCATTTGTTTCATTGTCTTTTTCGAATATTCTTCCTTACTAATCAGGGGGCGATACTCATGTTGACGGCCCAAAACATTTACTCCTACAAATTCTTTATCAACCAGTATTTTTAAAAGGGTGGCCACCGTATTTTGATGTGGCTTTGGAGCAGGCATCTCATCCACGACGTCGCGCAGAAAGGCTTTTCCCAATTTCCAAAGCGCTTGCATTACTTGTTCTTCTGCCTTAGTAAGTGTCTTCATTTTTATAAGGTCAATCTCAAAGCTATAACTAAATATTTAGTTTTACAACTAATTTTTTAGTTTAATCATTTGTTAACAAAATGGGCGTGAGAATAGGTAAGGAGTTGTTAGCTAATTGTTTTCGATCATGAACGTGATCGCTTGTTTTTTGTAAGCTTTGATCTTATGTCCATTTTGAAGACCGGGCAGCCAGGGAGGCGATAACTTCATAATACGCAGACATTCTTTTTCCATTCCGTATCCGAGCGACGTTAGTGCTTTTAAATCGCTGATGTTACCCTCCTTATCCACCACAAACTGCAGCCAAACTACATAGCTGCCCGCAGGAGCGCCATTCTCAGAAGCGACTTCTGTTCTGAGATTGGTTTCTAAAAATTTGCGCCACGCTGTTGGCCCACCAGTGAAAGTGGGTTCTACTTCTTCTTTCTCGAAAATTTTATTTTCATCCTGGTCCAATCCCTGGCGGGCACTATTATCGGGTTTACTGGTATCAGCAGTTGTGATGTCCTGCGGATTCCAGGTTTTTAGTTTTGTCGTGATCTCAACAACCCCGATCT
>DASXOT010000404.1:0-3974 GCA_036494065.1 Chitinophagaceae bacterium | reverse complement strand
GTTTATTCATACTGGAATTAGGCATTCCTGTACTGGTTTACCTGATACTAAGAAAGAATTTATGATAATATTCCTTCTATTTGTGACCCCAGCGTGCGGCAGCACCTTGTTTAGCGATCTCTATTTTTCTTTTTTTCGATAATACTTTATCTCTTGCTTTGCCACCTTTTAAGCCGCCTTTGCGACCTAATTCAACGGCAGCAGCATTTTTGCCACTTGTAGGTGTTTCTTTATTTTCACTTGTAGCCAGATCAACTATTGTCTTAGCTTTTTGATTAGTGTCTTTGGGCAGTTTTACTTTTTTTGCCATAGGTAGCAAAGATATGTAAAATACGTGCTTATCCGATCAAGCATTGATAATCAAATATATTTATTTAATTTCAAACTGAACCACTACCGTCGTTTCCTTGCTTTTGATTTATTAAAAACATTTCTTCCCTTATCAACCTTCTCGCGTAATTTTTTTTGTTCCTCAATCGGCAGATGGATAACTTCCTGGCATTCTCTGCTACAGCAACCTTCATATTTCTTACTGCATTCATCACATTGTATGAATAATAAATGACAGGCATCGTTTACACAATTTACATGGGTATCGGCAGGCTGGTCGCATTGATGACATATGGCAATGATCTCGTTCGTTATCCTTTCTCCTAAACGCCGATCGAAAACAAAATTTTTACCATGAAATTTATTCGTCAGCCCTTTTTCCCTTACCTGGTTGGCATAGTGAATAATACCCCCCTCAAGGTGAAATACATTTTTGAATCCACTATGGAGCATGTATGCAGAGGCTTTTTCGCAGCGAATGCCGCCCGTACAATACATAATGATATTCTTATCAAGCTGGTCTTTCATCATCTCAGCAGCCATTGGCAACTGCTCACGAAAAGTATCACTGGAAATTTCAATGGCGTTTTCAAAATGCCCAACTTCAAATTCATAGTGATTCCGCATATCGATAACAACCGTATCCGGATCATTGGTCAATTGATTAAATTGCTCGGCATCCAAATACTTTCCGGTAGTATCCATATTAAATGACGGATCATTAAGTCCATCGGCAACGATTTTGTTTCTTACTTTGATATCCAGCACATAAAATGATTTACCATCATCATCCACAGCGGTATTCAATCGCAAATCACGAAGCGGCTCAATAGAATCAATATAGTTCCTGAACGGGTCGAAGTTTTTGGACGGTACACTTATTTGTGCGTTGATCCCTTCATAAGCTAAATAAATCCTTCCCAGTACATTGAAATTATTGAGTGACCCGTATAGGCTGTCCCTGAATGCCTCTGGATCGGCAATTTTGAAATAACGATAAAAAGAAATAGTGACACGTGGTGTAGGATCGTCGAGAATACGCTCCTTTAATTCCTTTCGGGAAACTCGATTATGTAAAGCCATCTTTTTTTGAATTTGATCCCGATTTATCGGGAAATTTTTGGTTGGACAGTTGCAGGCTGAACCAAATTCAGCACAAAGATAAGCATCCGGCGCAGCCTATATCTTCGGCTACAGATTAGAGTGAATTCAATTGGCAATTGACAATTCACCGCCTATAGCACATCCACTGTCATGGCATATTATTCCTTAATTTCGAAGACAATCTGCAATGTTTGAGAAAACTCATGGCGATATTAGTTCTCGGCTGCCTCTTTATAAATATTATAGGCTATCACCTCATATTTTATTTCCGGCAATTAGAAATAAAGAGCGAGATGAAGAGATTGATCCTTGCTCAGCCTAACAGTGAGGATGAAAATGATTTTGTCATTCCGGTAGATGATAAATCAACAATGGCAAAACTGGAGTGGGAGGGCGATGATGAGTTCAGTTTTAATGGAGATATGTATGATGTTATTGAAAAGAAGGTCGAAAACAATAAACTGATCATCCGGTCTCTTGCGGATAAAAGAGAAACGGCATTAATAAAAAAATATTCTAAACTAAACAATGAGGGTAATGCCAGGGGTAAAACAGCACTGTTAATGAACCTTGTTAACAGCGCTTATGTTTTTAGTTCGATTCCGGATGGGTTCAGGGAATCTAATCTCAAGCCCTTCAAAATATATTTTCGCTCTTGTATTGGCTCTTCAAAGACACAGGAAGTCTTGACCCCGCCTCCACAGCACTGCTGATTTTTTTGCATTGTTCAATGTTCCTTCACGGAGGAAGATATTCTTTATTAAAATAAATGATGTAATGAAACGATTATTTATGGTGATCGCCTTCAGCGCGGTCATGCTGTGGTGTTATTCTCAAAAAATGTTACGCGGAAGAGTGTTTGACGCAAACACCAATGCCCCTCTTTCCGGTGCTACGATCATAGCTCGTGGCATGGAAGGAATAACAACTGACAAAGACGGGTTATTTTCAATTGACTGCGACAAAATTGCAAAAATCACCGTTTCGTTTGTAGGATACAAAACAGTTCAACAGGCGATAAAAGATTGCAATGAGCAATTAAATATTGGATTGATCAGTTACAGTCACGAAATGGACGCGGTGGAAATTACAGCTACATCAAATAAGAACAAATCCATTTTGTATCAACCTGAATCCATCGCGAAATTGACAAAAACAGAATTGAAAAGGAGCACTGGCCTGTTTCTGGATGATGCCATTAATGAAAATGTTCCTGGCGTTATCATGGAAAGGCGGGCTGTCTCGTCAGGCCAGGAATTCAATATCAGGGGCTATGGAAATGGCAGTGGAGGCACGGGGCGAATTAGTAGCAATTTTGATGGGCAGGGATATAAAGTTTATTTAAATGGAATTCCTATTACCGATGCGGAAGGAATTACTCTGATGGATGACATTGATTTCGGTTCGATTGGAAATGTGGAAGTCGTGAAAGGCCCGGCGGGCACATTATATGGCCTTGCTGCTTCCGGCGTCGTTAACCTCAACACCATAAAACCTGAAGCGGGCAAAACATCAATTGGACAGGATGTGTTAGTTGGAAATTATGGACTTCAACGATACACGACTCATTTTGAAATGAGTACTGAACATTCTTCATGGTTGATCAACTATGGACATCAATTTTCACAGGGGTACACGATTCACAATAACTCTACGAAGGACTTTGCCAACGTTGCCGGTAATTTTAAGCCCAATGACAAACAAGCAGTAGATGTGTATTTTGGATACAGCAGAAGTTATGATCAGCGAAGCGGTGAACTAACCATCGCTCAGTTTACCAACAATGATTTTTCAGGAAACCCTGATTATATAAAAAGGAATGGTCATTCTGAGATTACCAGCTTTAGAATGGGTATCGGCCATACTTATAATTTCAGCGACCATATCTCTAATACCACTACAGTGTTTGGTACCGGCGTGGTCAACAATTCAAGCTCGGCCGCAGGGTGGACGGACAAAGATCCAATTAACTATGGCCTGCGTTCGGTATTAAATATGAATTTTTCGCTGTCAAAAGGGTACAGCCTGAGCGGGATAAGCGGTGTAGAGATGCAGCAGCAGAAAGCGCAAACGATCGGGTATACCATGGTGAAGAATCCATCGGATACGGCATCTGTTTGGACTTATGGTAATCCTTATTATTGGATCGTCGGCGCCACTACGAGTAATAAATACACGATCACCGGTACTTCCTCACTATTTTCTGAATGGACATTGACAATGCCGCACGATATCTCTTTTACGGCGGGATTGGGGTATAGCACGATGAAGATCGATCTGAATGATCGTGTCTATGTTTCAGCCAATACTGCACCGACGCGATTTGATACTTCTTATAAAAAAATGTTTTCACCACATCTTGCAATTAATAAGGTATTTAACAAACAGGTGTCTGTTTATTTTTCTTACAGTAAAGGCTACAAAGCGCCTACCAGTTCCTATTTCTACATTCCTTTTGTAGCGGCGGCTCCGGGCGCCACAGGCATTTTGGATAATCATTTAAAACCTGAAATAGGTAATCAATATGAATTAGGTACAAA
>DASXOT010000403.1:0-3007 GCA_036494065.1 Chitinophagaceae bacterium | reverse complement strand
ACCTTTTTTCCGGGTCTGCTTATGTTATTGATCGTTTACGTAATGCTGACCATCATTCGCGATTACCGAAGCAATTTTGCATCTAACATTTGGAAGGAGACAGGCAATGGGAACAATATCTCGGTGTTTACTCAAACAGAGATTCCTTCTTCTATTATCGTTCTTGTTTTAATGAGTTTGCTTGTGTTTGTAAAAAGAAATGTCAGGGCTTTAATGATCAATCATTTTCTGATTGTACTTGGCTTCATTCTTTCATTATGTACGACCCTATTATATATGCGTCACGAAATTTCAGCCTTCTGGTGGATGACAGCAACTGGACTGGGATTATATATGGGCTATGTTCCATTTAATTGCATGTTATTTGAGAGATTGATCGCGAGCTTCCGTTATATTAGTACGGCAGGATTTATGATTTATGTGGCTGATTCATTTGGGTACCTGGGGAGTAACGTGGTTCTGCTGGTAAAAAATTTCGGTAGCCCGAATATTTCTTACAGCGATTTTTTTGTAAAAATAATTTTAGGAGTCTCCACCCTGGGGATGATGTTCACAATTCTAGCCTCCATTTATTTTAGGAAGAAATATCAAAGATATTTTTCAGTTACTCCAAACCTGGGTTATGCATAGATCTGCAATTGTTATCGGGGCCGGTATTGTTGGACTTGCAACTGCACGGGCACTGGCCGTGAGAAAATATAACGTAAGGCTAATTGAGAGAACCGATCGGGCAGTCGGTGCGTCCATCCGAAACTTTGGGATGATCTGGCCCATTGGTCAGCCTGATGGAAAAATCTACGAGACAGCGCTGCTGTCGGCAAATATTTGGAAAGAAGTCTGCCGACAAGCCGGCATCTGGCATGATGAAGTTGGTTCTTTGCACCTGGCGTACAACCATCATGAATGGAATGTATTGCAGGAATTGGCTGAAATCTACCAGCACCGGCAATATCAATTACTCACGCCAGATAGAACATTGCGTCGGTCCAGTGTGGTTGTAGAAGAAAATTTGCGAGGCGGACTCTTTAGCTCACAAGAGATGATTGTCGATCCAAGAGAGGCAATAAGGATTATTCCCATTTACCTGCAGGAAAAATATGAAGTTGAGTTTTTATGGGGAAAAGCAGTCACGGAAATCAGTTACCCGTCTGTTTTTGCTGGTGATGAAGAGTTCCAGGCCGACGAGATATATGTTTGCTCAGGCGCAGATTTCGAAACCCTGTATCCTGCATTTTATTCAGCTATGCCCGTTACGAAATGCAAGCTGCAAATGATGCGTATGACTGCGCAGGTGGAGCGAATCGGGCCTGCTTTATGTGGTGGACTTTCGTTAGTGCATTATAAGTCTTTTGCCGCCGCCGATCTGTCTTCGTTAAAGGAATTTTTTGAACAGGAGTACCCTGACTACCTGCAATGGTGTATTCATGTAATGGTTTCACAAAATGCGAAAGGCGAATTGACGGTGGGAGACTCTCACGAATATGGGATGACGCATGATCCCTTCGACAAGCATTTTATAAATCAAATGATCCTCGATTATCTGAAGAAATTTGCCCGATTCAAAGACGAATCAATTATTGAAACCTGGAATGGCATCTATCCCAAACTCACCAATGGCGAAAATGAGCTGATCCTTCAACCTGAAGAAGGGGTAACCATCATAAATTGCGTTGGCGGAGCAGGCATGACATTGAGTTTCGGACTTTGCGAAGAAATAATCGGTAAAAAGTTAACTACTTCAAACTTCGGTAGCCTCTCAAACTGAGTATATATGCCGGCGACTTATGGTTATATACAGGATTATTAAAATTCTCAATTTCCCAATTCCACTTTTCCAATAAATAAAAAAACCCAGTGTGAAAACACCAGGCTTGACTTTACACATGCGAAAACAAAACAGTTTGCGGATGATTTATTTCTGTTGAGGGTAACAGGATTGCGGCTCCTTTTTTAGCGTTTTATAGAAATCATATCCCATTTCTTCAAAAGTATCTTTAACGGCTTCATTGAGAGCCAAAGAAAAAAGAGAATTGTCTGAGCTCTTCTTTTTAAAAAAATTGGTTATGAAAATCCCCATCAGCGTGAACATGTAGTTGAATGTTTTTAGAAGAGCCGCCCGTATTAAACGGACGGCTTCATTCTGAAGTGAAATGCCCTGATTACAATCCGATCCTTTCTTTCTTGTCAATACTCAAGTTTCCAAATTCATCTGCTGACAATATCATAACATTGTGAGATGTTACGACGCGTACGAAATAGCGTGTTGGCGCGTCTTTCGCCTTGAATTCATATACTGTCTGGACAATCCCGGTACGGAATTTAGCGGTAATGATTTTTTCTACTTGATCGGGCAACGATTCTTTGTCAATGATTTTGCCGTAACCAAAAACACTTCCATCTTCGAAATAATAAACCTGTTTTTCCTGCCCCCTCTCTGTGTAGGTTGCTATAGAAACATCTTCCACAATACTCCAGGAAACATTTAGAGAAGTGCCAAATTGCTTTTTGAATTCGGCTTCAATAAGCGGATCCACTTTGCCTCCGCCGGTAGTTTTGGCATGGAGGCTAAAGCTTGCCAAAGTCATCAATAAAATGATTGCATTTTTTTTCATCTGATAAAATTTAAGGTTAATGATAATTGATAAATATTTATTACTAAAAATTTGATTAGCCGGATGTCGATGGATCGATGATTTGTTTTATTTCTTCGATCGTGTTAATTGGAAGATTTCCAAATTTGGCATGCAGCCGAATGTCGTCCTTGTCTTCTGCGATGTGAATACAATAGATCTTGTCTTCCGTGACAAAAGACTGTATCCAGGAGTATGGTTTTCCCAGGGTGGATATGACTTCAACAGAAGTTTTTGAAATATCCTTCAGCTCCTTTGCAGTCATGTTGCCGGCTCCGGGAAGTTTTCGTTCAATAATGAATTTTCTCATCGTGTATTTTTTAGACCACAAAGTTGTTTCGCCAGAAGAGAAGAATTCTAAGAAGGATTCCCTAATT
>DASXOT010000402.1:0-2102 GCA_036494065.1 Chitinophagaceae bacterium | reverse complement strand
GATCAATGTGTGTGCAAACGGTACGCCGATATTGCGAAGTACCGTTGAATCAGTCAAATCCCTTTGCAAACGAGAGATGGGCAATTTCGCAGAAAAATGTTCGAGCATTGCGTTGGCAATTCCAAGATTTCCTTCAGCGTTTTCGAAATCAATAGGATTTACTTTGTGCGGCATGGTAGAAGAGCCTACCTCATCCTTCCTGGTTTTTTGTTTAAAATATTCCATCGAAATGTACGTCCATATATCCCGACACAAATCAATAAGGACATTGTTGATGCGTTTTATGCAATCACAATGAGCAGCGAGGTTATCATAATGCTCGATCTGTGTAGTGTACTGAACCCGTGTGAGGTTAAGATTTTTTTCGACAAATTGATTAGCCAGTTTTATCCAATCAATCTTTGGGAAGGCGGCATAGTGAGCATTAAAGTTGCCTGTTGCGCCACCAAACTTGGCGGTGAAAGGAATATTAATTAATTGCTCTATCTGGTTTTCAATTCGCTCAATAAACACCATGATCTCTTTACCGAGCTTCGTTGGACTTGCCGGTTGTCCGTGCGTATGCGCAAGCATTGGAATATTTTTCCATTCTCTCGCTAACAGTTTGAGTTGCGAATTAAGATTGAGCAATGCCGGCAAGTACTCATATTCGATAGCGTGTTTCCACAAGAGGGGAATAGCTGTATTGTTTATGTCCTGCGAAGTAAGACCGAAATGAATCCATTCCCTGATATTGCCAGCGCCGGAACCGGTTAGCTCATTTTTCAGGTAATACTCGACAGCCTTTACATCATGATTTGTTTTATATTCAATCTGCTTAATTTCCTGGGCATCTTCCAATCCAAAATGATCTAGTATCTTCTTTAAATGTTTGAAAGCCTTGTTGGAAAGTTTGAAAATTTTTTTATCCGCTAAAAAAAGAAAATATTCGATTTCAACCAGCACACGGTATTTCATCAGGGCGTATTCGGAGAAGTATTCATCAAGATGCTGAACGTGTTTTCGATAACGGCCATCGACAGGTGAAATCGCAGTAAGCGGAGTTAGTTCCATGGTTTGTTTTTAAAATCCTTTAGTCCTTTACCTTTGCTGCCGCAAAAATAAATTAATTGAACAAGAAGATAAAGGTTGGAATTGTCAGTTACCTCAATGCGCGCCCTCTGGTGTACGGTTTGAAATTATCGCCCATTTCGGAAGAGATTGAACTGGTTGAAGATACACCCGCGCGATTGGCTGAATTGTTACAGAAGCAAGAGATAGACGTCGGCCTGATCCCAGTCGCGGTTATCCCACAATTGCCGGCATATTTTATTGCCGGTGATTATTGCATAGGTACAGAAACAGAAGTAGCCTCGGTATGCCTGTTTAGCGAGGTGCCATTGAGTGAGATACGAAGGGTGTACCTGGACTACCAGAGCCGATCCTCCGTGGCGCTGCTTAAATGGCTAATGAAAGAATATTGGGATATACACCCTGAAATAGTACAGGCCGACGATGACAACTATCGAAAGAAGATAAATGGAACAACCGCAGGACTCGTCATTGGGGACAGGGCATTTGAACAAAGGAGAACCTCCACTTTCATCTATGATCTTGCATCAGAATGGAGATCCATCACTGGTTTGCCATTTGTCTTTGCAGCCTGGATCAGCAATAAGGAGCTACCTGCCACATTTATTGATCGATTTAACAAAGCAAACGCTGTTGGTTTAGACCATATCGATGAGATCGTAGAGACACAGCAATTCGATCTTTTTGACTTAAAAAAATATTATACACTTCACTTGAGTTATAAGCTCGATGAACGAAAGAAAAAAGGCATGGAGCTGTTTCTTCAATACATCAGCTTATTTCCTTTTTTACAATAGATTTGCTTCAATAAACAGTTTCCAGGTATGAAAGTAGTCATATTCGCAGGAGGACTAGGAACACGAATTTCGGAGGAAACAGACGCGCGGCCCAAGCCAATGGTTGAGATTGGGGGCAAACCAATTCTTTGGCATATCATGAAAATGTATGGTCAATACGGCTACAACGATTTCATTATTTGCTTAGGATACAAAGGCTATATTATCAAGGAATATTTCATGCACTATTTTCTT
>DASXOT010000401.1:0-3498 GCA_036494065.1 Chitinophagaceae bacterium | reverse complement strand
CGGGAAAAAAACCGAGCGGGAAATGACGAGGATCTACCAGGAAAATGAAGTTACCCTGAACAGGATTAATGACGCCCTTATCTCAATCGACAATAACTGGCGATACACATTTTTAAACGATGCCGCCTTGCCTACGCATGTCCTCGGCAAGGAAGGAACGATCGGCAAATCATTGTGGGAAGTTCATCCCGAATTGGAAGGTACCATTTTCGGAAAAAAATACCGGGAGGCTATGACGACGATGAAAGTACTGGAGGTGGATGATTATTATCCCCCAATGGATACCTGGTTTTCGGTAAAGATGTATCCGTCCGCCGATGGGCTGACAATTTTTTACAGGAATGTGACCGAACAAAAAAAAGCGGAACAAAGACTTTTGCAAACGTTAAAAGAAGTCTCTGACTATAAATATGCATTGGACGAGTCATCAATAGTTGCTATAACCGATCAAAAGGGTATTATCAAACATGCGAATAATAATTTTTGCAGAATTTCTAAATATTCGAGGGAGGAGCTAATCGGCCAGGATCATCGGATCATCAACTCAGGATATCATTCAGAAGAATTCATACGCGATCTATGGGTAACTATCGCCAACGGAAAAATCTGGAAGGGTGAGTTAAAGAACGAAGCGAAGGATGGAAGTATTTATTGGGTAGATACAACCATCATTCCTTTCTTAAATGAAAATGACAAGCCTTACCAGTATGTGGCGATAAGGTCTGATATTACAGAGCGTAAAAAAACTGAGGAAAATCTTGAGAAAAGCGAATTAAGATTGAAAGAAATTATCAATGACTTGCTTCAAAAAAATAAGAATCACGAACAATTTGCACAGATCGTTTCTCACAACCTTCGCGCACCCGTAGCCAATATTATCGGATTTTCAAATGTCCTTCAACGATCCGGTCTCGACGACACAGTGAAAATGAAATTTATTCAGGGACTTTTTTCCGCTTCCAACAGGCTCGACACCGTCATTAAAGATTTAACCCATATTCTCCAGGTAAGCCGGGAAATCAGCGAAAATAAACAAACAGTATGCTTGTCCGATATGGTCCATGACGTTCGCGCCAGCATAAGCAATATGGTGGAAAAAGAGAAGGCGGAAATTCATTATGAGTTTACTACGGATGAGATAAATACTATCAAAACATATTTATACAGCATTTTTTATAATCTAATTTCAAACAGCATTAAATTCAGACGCCCTAGTGTGAACCCGGTTATCGAGATTAAAGGCTATAAAAAAGGAGATTTTTTTCAAATTAGTTTTAGAGACAATGGCTTAGGGATCGATATACACAATAAACCTGATGAAATATTTGGTTTCTATAAACGGTTTCATGATCACATTGAAGGTAAAGGTTTGGGTTTGTTTATGACAAAAACCCAGGTGGAATCCATGGGGGGCAGTATTACCGTAAATAGTAAGTTGAATGAGGGTACAGAGTTTGTAATTGCATTACCAGCATGAAGCCTGAATGTTTCATAATTGTCGATGACGACCCCTACAATAATATCCTTTGCAAGTTTATTATAGAAGAAGTCTTACCCAAAGCGGAAGTTTTTGATTTTACCGACGCTCGGAAATGCATTGAATACTTTCGTTTTGCTTATAAAAAAGACAAGAAAAATCCGGAAGCCATCCTTTTGCTGGATATTAATATGCCCCACATGAATGGATGGGAATTCCTTGAATGGTTTGGCCAATGTCCTTCATATATCAAAGATCATATAAGTATTTATTTGCTATCTTCTACAGTTGATCCAAGAGATAAAGAAAGGGCATCGAATCATCCTGCTATAAAAGGCTTCTTAACCAAACCCCTGGAGGTTGAAATGGTAAAGGAGATTGTTGATGAACAGCTATCATGAGCCAGCGGTTTACAGCGATGAGTGATCAGTGATGGGCGAGCACCTTTATACGCTATCATAGCTAACAAATGATTCATGACTAATGACCTCAATGACCATTCACCATTGCCAATTCACAACTTCGAACTGGTTTGTTTTAATAAATAACTCTTATCTCAATTTCAATTTTCAAATATTCTATTTTTTAAATCGCAGTATTACTTGGAAGAAGGCTTACTGTGACTTTATATTTGTCTCTCAATCCAATTCTATGAAACGTACCCTCTAACCGTTCCCTATAGTCCGTAATGTCCCAGGGTCCCCTGCTTAACAGGGGATTCTTTTATTAATGACCTATTCCCAAAAAACGGAGTCTCATATTAATAAAAGAAAATAATCGCTCTTCCCTGCAGATTGGTAAGTTTGTTTGATGAAAAGAAAGCTTTTCATAACAGTCGCGGGTTTAATTTTTTTTATCCTATCCAACTCATGTTACGCGCAGACTGATTATCATGAGCCGCATCGGCCCCAAATCCATTTTTCTCCAAGAGAGCACTGGATGAATGATCCGAATGGAATGGTTTATTACAATGGTATTTATAACTTGTTTTTTCAATACTATCCGAAAGGCAATGTATGGGGACCTATGCATTGGGGTCACGCCATCAGTAAAGATCTCATTCATTGGGCCGAACAGCCCATCGCGCTCTATCCGGACAGTCTCGGTTATATTTTTTCAGGAAGCGCAGTTGTGGATGTTAATAATACATCAGGCCTTGGCCAAAATGGAAAGCCACCCCTCGTTGCCGTCTTTACGCAACATGATCCTGAAGGTGAAAAGGCGGGAACCACCACTTTTCAAAATCAGAGTATCGCATATAGTAATGATGCGGGCAAAACCTGGGTAAAATATAAGAATAACCCCGTGTTAAAGAATCCCGGAATAAAGGACTTCCGCGATCCCAAAGTAAGCTGGTACGAAAATGAAAAAAAATGGATCATGACCCTGGCGACTTATGACCGCATTACATTTTTTTCATCGAAAGATTTAAGGAACTGGACCAAAGAGAGCGAATTTGGTAAAGATAAGGGTGCCCATGGAGGGGTGTGGGAATGCCCAGACCTGGTTCCAATTATTTACCAGGACAAAGAAGTGTGGGTGCTGCTGGTTAGTATTAATCCGGGGAGCCCGCATGGTGGTTCAGCCACCCAATATTTTATTGGTCAATTTGACGGGCATGCGTTTACCTCCTCTCAGACAGAAACTAAATGGATAGACGATGGCGCCGATGATTATGCGGGTGTAACATGGTCAAACACCGGTAAGCGAAAGATTTTTTTTGGATGGATGAGTAACTGGCAATATGGAACAAAAGTACCTACAGAAAAATGGCGAAGCGCAATGACAATTCCCAGGGAGTTATCTCTCGAAAAAATTAATGGAAATTATTTCCTGAGGTCTTTGCCCATAACAGAATTGTCGGCTATTTCTGTTAAGCAGACAAACCTGACGGGGGAAATACAAAAGGATATTTCATATAATGGACCAATAAAGCTACAGCTCGATTTAACCTTGTTAGATGATTTTACCATCGAGCTAAAGAACATTAAAAATGAACGGTGCATGATTGGATATGAAAA
>DASXOT010000400.1:0-5731 GCA_036494065.1 Chitinophagaceae bacterium | reverse complement strand
AATTAATTTTAAATCATTCGTATCGGCATCCGTAATCGTATCGTAATAAAAATCATACCCATTAATCAACTCTTTCCGCGCGACCAATCGATCCGCTACGGATCGTGATTGCAATCGCTGAAGTTTCTCTGTGATCTTCTGTAGTTCGCTTCTGTCTTCAATGAGTTTTTCTATAGCCTTTAACAGGTCGGAAGGATTTTTGAGCTGCTCCTGAACATCATTCAGTATCCTGATCTTTTCATGAACATACTCATCTGCCAATTTTCCGCAAACCGCCTCAATCCTCCGAACACCCGCTGCAACCGCCGTCTCCTGTTTGATCTTAAAAAAACCGATATCGCCCGTGGCCACAACATGTGTACCACCACAAAGTTCAATTGAGTAGGCAGGGTCTATGATAACAACACGCACAGTATCGCCATATTTCTCACCAAACAGGGCCATAGCGCCGATTTCTAGCGCCTTTTCCTTTGGCATTGATTTAATAATGACAGGAATATTATCGCGAATCCTTTCATTGACCAACTCCTCGACCTCATTAATTTCTTCATCAGTCATTTTTGCAAAATGTGAAAAATCAAATCGCAGGTGCTCCGCATTTACTAGTGAGCCTTTTTGAGCAACATGAGTTCCCAATACTTTTCTTAATGCAGCATGAAGCAAATGAGTCGCCGAGTGATGCCAGGCTGTATTTCTTCTCTTTTCAATATCGACCCTTGCTATAACCTCACCTGAAAGATCATCGGGAAGAGAATCGGTGAAGTGAATGATCAAATCATTTTCCTTTTTCGTATCCCTGATTTTAAGTCTATACCCGTTTCCCTGTCCATTATTGGAGACGAGAGTTCCAAAAATAAGCTCCCCCGTATCGCCGACCTGTCCGCCACTCTCCGCATAAAATGGTGTCGTTTCCAATACCACCTGGTAGAATTCTTTTCCTTTTGATTTTACTTTTCGATACTTTAAAACCTTTGTTCTAACCTCCAAATTATCGTAGCCGATAAAGGTATTTGTGGCGGAGTCATTAAGGACCGTCCAATCTTCGGTATCAATAGCAGTAGCTGCCCGTGATCGGTTTTTTTGCTGCAGCATTTCTGAGTCAAAACCTTTTTCATCTATTGTGAGGTTATTTTCAGAAGCAATTAAACGGGTTAGGTCGATAGGGAATCCATAAGTGTCATATAGTTCGAATGCATCTTTTCCGTTAATTTCTTTCGTTGTCGATGTCCGAATGATATCATCGATTCTTCTCAATCCTTTGTCCAGTGTTCTCAAAAAAGATTCTTCTTCTTCTTTCACCACCTTGCTTACAAAATCAATCTGCTGCTGTAATTCAGGAAAAACGTTTTCAAACTGGTGTGCCAATAATGGCAGCAGCTGACAAAGCAAAGGTTGTTTATAGTCCAGGTAAGAGAAATAATAGCGAACCGCCCTGCGGAGAATTCGGCGTACTACATAACCTGCGCCGGTATTTGAAGGCAATTGTCCATCGGCGATTGTGAAACCAATCGCACGAATGTGATCGGCCATCACCCTGAAGGCAATATCTCTCTTGCTTTGCCCATTTGCATATTTTCTCCCCGTTATCTTTTCAATAGCAGCAATAGTTCCTGTGAAGATATCCGTGTCGTAATTGGAAGTTTTATTTTGCAGAACTCTAACCAGGCGCTCAAGCCCCATACCCGTATCCACATGTTTCGCCGGAAGTGGTTCAAGACTTCCATCTTTCAACCTGTTGAATTGGATGAATACGTTGTTCCAAATCTCGATTACCCCTGAATTATCCGCATTGACCAAATCTTTGCCTTCTATTTTTTTTCTCTCTCCATCAGGTCTGCAATCAACATGTATTTCGGTACAAGGTCCACATGGTCCAGTATCGCCCATTTCCCAAAAGTTGTCTTTCTTGCCAAAAAGAAGTATCCGGTTTTCCGGTATCCATTTTTTCCATTCATTTATTGCTTCATCATCACGGGGAAGTCCTTCCTGCTCACTGCCTGCAAATACCGTTACATATAATTTCTCTTCCGGGATCCTGTACACTTTAGTAAGTAATTCCCAGCTCCATTCGATGGCTTCTTTTTTGAAATAATCTCCAAAGCTCCAGTTACCCAACATTTCAAACATAGTGTGATGATAAGTGTCGACTCCCACTTCTTCCAGGTCATTATGTTTTCCACTAACACGCAGACATTTCTGCGTATCGGCTACTCTCTTATCAGTGGCTTGCCTGTTTCCCAAAAAATAATCTTTGAACTGGTTCATGCCAGCGTTGGTGAACATTAATGTAGGATCATTCTTTACGACAATCGGAGCTGAAGGAACTATAACATGCCCCTTTGATTTAAAAAAATCCATGAATCCCTGTCGTATTTCGGCGGCGGACATCATAGAGAATGGCGGTTAAAAATTGGGAAATCGGAACGTTGGGAAATTTTGAAATTGTGGCTGGCGAATCCAAAACGCTCAAAAAGATGAAATTTCAAAATATCCGGCCAAACAGCATGGAATAGAATCATCATTAGCTACTTTAAGAATTCTAAAAATCATTAAAGGATTGATTTTTGCTATTTATCCGGCTATATTTGCCTTCCTGTTCTGCCCGGTATTCAATAGCGAAGCGTAAAGGTAAAGATCAGGTCTCATTTTTCATGGCAATGGTAAATGATATGCCATCATGAAGAAGATAAAATACTTTTATAACACCAATAGCCTCCGGTATGAAAAACTGGAAATTCCTTTGCGGGTAAAGGTTTTACGTGTTTTCGGATTCCTTGCCACCGCTCTTGTTACCGCTGCTATCATTTCTTTTTTTGCATTCCGTTTTGTTGGCTCCCCCAACGAAAAACTATTGAATATCGAGAATGAGCGCCTTCAGGATAAGTACCACGAACTAAATGACCAGGTGAAGACTGCACAGCAACAAGTGGCCGAACTGGTAAAAAGAGATAACGAGGTATACCGCGTCATTTTTGAAGCCAGCCCAATTCCCGACAGCGCAAGGGCGAAAACCCTGGCCCAGGATGAAGAAATAGCAAGGGTAGAAAACATGCGGGGGAGCGAGTTATTGAATTCAATTATTGGTTCTTTAAATAGCCTGGGGCATTACATTGCAGCGCAAAAAAAGTCGTATACTGAAATCGATGACCTGATAAAGAATAAAGAAAAGTTGCTTGCTGCAACGCCAGCTATTCAACCTGTGAGTAACAAAGATCTCAATCGCATTGCATCTGGTTTTGGTTACCGAATTGACCCCATATACAAGACGGTGAAGCTGCATGCAGGGCTTGATTTTGCCGCGCCGTTGGGAACGCCTATTTATGCAACCGCAAATGGTACCGTAAGTGTAGCCGGTAATACTGGCAATGGATATGGTAATCATGTAGTGATCAACCACGGGTACGGTTATGAAACATTGTATGGTCACATGTCACGGATAAAAGTGAGAGCTGGCCAGTCCGTGACGAGGGGAGAAGTGATTGGCTGGGTAGGTAGCACAGGTAAATCGACAGGACCACATTGCCATTATGAAGTACATAAGAATGGGCAAAAGATAGATCCTGTTTATTTCTTTTACAACGATCTTTCGCCGGAACAATATGATCTTCTTTTGAAAAAAGCGGCTTCGTCGAATCAGAGTTTCGATTGAGGCCAGCTACGAGCCACGAGCTGCGGGTTATAAAATTTCAAGTAACAATTAAAAAAAAGTAAAAGGCTAAAAGCTCACAGCTTTCTAAATTTTCAAAAATATTAATTTCGTTGCCGCCACACTGCCACTCATTCGTATCTTTACCCGTCGACGAAAGGCAACTTCAAAAATGGAAAGAAAGTTTTCACAAATAGCAATGGAGTTTCTTGCTTCCGCAAAAGAAAATCAAGCAGCAAAAAAAGAAGTCCTTGTCGAACATGAACTTTCTGCTGAAGACATACTTACTATCAATGAAAAAGAGCTGACAAATACAGAACCACAAAAGAAACCGGCATCAAAACGAGGACGACCTTCACTGAAAGAAATTGATGTCACGGCTGACCTCGTGCAAGTGCCACCCGATGAAATTCTTTTTCAAAAACAATATTACTCTATTGGTGAAGTAGCCAAATGGTTCCGCGTAAATCAGTCCCTTGTTCGATATTGGGAAACAGAATTTGACATCTTACAACCCCGAAAAAATCGAAAAGGGGATCGTTTTTTTCGACCAGTCGATGTGAAGAATCTTTTACTAATATATGACCTGTTGAGGCGTCGTAAATTTACTCTTGAAGGCGCCAAGGATTATTTGAAAAATGCAAAACACGCTGAGGAAAAATTTGAGATGATCAAATCCCTGGAAAAGATTAAGGCTTTTTTCCTCGAACTAAAAGCCAGCTTATAAAATCATAGTAAATTAACGAATGAACTAACTGCTGGCAGTGCAAAATGTCTAATCTAAATTATGTTATGTTGAAAATATTGATTTTAATCATTCCTATTTTTTTTATCTGTGACGTTGGTGGCTCAATTTTTGCTCAATCGCAAGCTGAGATTTCCAGGGACGACGAAGGAAATAAAGTTTTGAAAGGAATTATATCAAGAAGTCAACTGGAAAACGACACTGCATTTTCCTGGTGGGCTGAAAATTTAAAAGGATTTACCCCCCAATCTCAGGCCGTTGCTGAACTTAAGAAAAACCAACACATACAGTTCATTACATTTATGGGAACATGGTGTAGTGATTCCAAGTTTATTGTTCCAAAATTCTATTCGCTCCTTGACGCCGCCGGTTATCCAGAAGATAAAGTGACGCTGATTGGCGTTGACCGGGATAAGAAAACGCTCAGCCACCTTGCCGAAGCCCTGGACATTGAAAACGTTCCAACCATTATTGTATTAAATAATGGAAAAGAAGTCGGTAGGGTGGTTGAGTACGGCAAAACTGGCGCCTTTGACAAAGATCTGGGTGAAATCATCGCTTCAATGCCTGCTTCTGCCCAATAATGTGAATCTCTTTATTCGCCCCCGCAATTTGTATCCCCAAGGTTTCCATCAATTGCATTACGGTGAGGTTAATGCCCTCCTTTATTAAATTAAATTCCTTATCCGTAATATTGGCCGTAAAATAATCGCCATTGATCATGAATGCATTCGCTGTAATGGTGTTTAACACGACTGAAAAGTTTTCGATGTCCTTGCGATTCAGCGTGCTTCGTATTCCACTCAAAAGATCTTGTATTTTTTGAGATGAAGTATTTAGATCGATTTCCAGCCTCAATTCGCCTTTATGCTGCGTGCGCAGCGTTATATTGTCGAGTATGCTATCCACCATCTGCTTATTAGGTACTGTGACGTAAGTCTTCTGATCCGTGCGTATCCTTGTACTCCTAAGCCCAATCTTTTCAACACTGCCCGTTATATTCTGAACTTTTACCGTATCGCCGGCAGAAAAGGGTTTATCAAAAAAAATGACAAAGGAAGCGATCAGGTTTTCCATGCTTTCCCGCAATGATAAAGCGATAGCTGCACCTACGATGCTTAATCCCGTAAGAAAGTTACCTACGTCAAAATTGAAAGCGAAATGAAGAACCATAAGGCCGCCTGCTATGCCGATTAAAACCTTGAAGAAATCTTTGAAGAAAACAATAAGCTGATTAGCCGTAAGCCCAACTGTTGCATCCGCCCGCCTGTGTAGAATAGTGGCAATAAAATCGATCATCCGAAGCAGTAACCAAATAAAAGATATAATAAAAAGGGTTG
>DASXOT010000399.1:0-5673 GCA_036494065.1 Chitinophagaceae bacterium | reverse complement strand
GTAGCCGTAATCCAAACGGTAACGATAGGTCCGCCTGCTATTCCTCTCTCGTCGTCCAATCAGTATTATAGAAAAAATCTTTCCGCTGATTGCTTCTGCCAGTGTGCGGATACCATCTTTATTATACGCTTTAATTAGCTCCGAAGAAAGAGTACTGGTATCAATGGCGGACTGCTGCTGCAGACCGTTGATAAAACTTTTTACCCTGGCAGTAATTTCAGGCTCTTTATCAGGCAGGGCTTTTTCCGGTAAAGGTTTTAACGCGGGCATAAAGAACCCAGCAATGTTTTGCGCCATGCGCTCTGCATTAGCACTGCCAACATTGGTGAGCACAATTACCGAGAGATTATCGTTGGGAAACCGTTCAAAATCTGACCTGAACCCTGGAACGCCGCCATCATGATGCACACGCAGATGATTATTAACCGAATCAATAAACCAGCCCATGCCGTAATGCGTGCCTGTGCCATCATTTAGTTTCATAGCTGTCCACATTTGTTTTTTACTGGCAGTTGTCAGAAGCTTTTGGGTATATAGCACGCTGTCCCATTTGGCCAGGTCGGTTATATTGGAGAGAAAAGCTCCACTTGGTCGCAGAGCAAGCCATATCTCTGCATTTTCCCAGCCTGCACTTGTTTTTTTATAACCAGCAGCGCGGTTTGGGATGAGATCAATCATACTCAATGTTCGAATTTGGCTCATGCCTGACGGACCGAAAATATTTTTGCTGATCCACCTGGCCCAGTTGGTATCGGTAACTTTCCCAATGATTGCCGCAAGTACATAATAGTTCATATTGCTGTAATCCCATTGCGTTCCGGGACTGAAATCAAGCGGCAAAGGATAGATGGCTTTTATATCATCGTTGAGCGGGCGTATTTTAAGCGGATCAAAATCAGGGTCATCTCTAACCAGCCCTGAGGTGTGCGTAAGCAGGTTGCGTACGGTAATGCCCTGCCAGGTGGCGGGCAAACTATCAAGGTATTTACGGATGGACGAATCAAGGTTTATCTTTCCGCTCTGCTGTAGCAGCATCACTGCGGCTGCAATAAACTGTTTGCTGAGCGACCCAATCTTATAAACGGTTTGAGAAGTAGCAGTTGAGTGGGTTTCGATATTTGCAAAGCCGTAACTCTGCATTTTCAGAATTTTCCCTTCTTTCATAATAGCAACTGATAGTCCGGGGATGTGTTTTTTTAACATCATTAACCGGATATACTCATCTGTCTTATCCCTGGCTGAACCGGTAATATGCTGCGCATGTATCGTTAAAAAACAAACAGAAGCCAGCAGCGTTGTCACCACGGAGAATAAGAAAATCTTTTTCATATTATCAAACTGGTTGTCAGTAAACAGGCTTTATTTATTGATACAAATCTAGCCTATACGGTAAAGGAAGCGCCTTTAGAAAAGCTTCGTAAAACATCAAGAAAAGCTTAGTTTTAGACATATTTGTTTGATATGCTTATTAACAGTCGTTTTGATGTGGACTCTTTGCGAAATGAGGTAACTGACAAGCAAACGGGGAAATTGAACCATATTGAACCCCGTTTAATGAAGCTGTTGTGCATATTGACAGAAAATAAGGGAAAGACAGTTACGCGAGAAACAATCGTCAAAGAAATCTGGAATGATTATCCGGGAGCAGATGAGGGGCTAAACCAGGCAATCTCGGTTTTGCGAAAGTTTTTCAACGACAATGAGAAGAAAATTATCGAGACCATTCCAAAGACAGGTTATTGTTTTCATGGAACAATTGGTCCTGATCAAACTGTCCATAAACAAAAATCAATAAAATTAATTTATGCTTCCGCTGCTTTAGTTTTCCTGTTAATCGTCGTAACGGTATTGTGGTATTCTAATTACCGAACCAATGAAAAAATTGCTTCGGGTAAGCTTTCTCATGATGAAAGTGCCAGAGCCTTTAAAAAAGATTCAAAAGGTAAACTCGATAGCAAGGAAAATGAAGGAAAGAATATTGATAAGGGTAGAAAATTGGACAACCTTGGAGAAATAGATGCTCACAGGAATTGATACCTGGTGAGATGACTTTTGCACAGGGGAACATAAATTGCAGCAGTGTGAAATCCAAATCTTGGAATAGATAACCTTCGATGTATACTTTTTAATCATAATCGTTTCTGTTTGAAAATACCAAACAGAATCCCGATAAGAATATAGTCTTTCCGATTTCTACATCCTGGACTCGCATCTTACGTGCATATTGTTAAATCTCTGCTGGCCTATTGTTCACCTATACCATTCTTCCCGAGTCTCCCATTTTTATTACACAACATAAGAAAAATCAAAATCTGCCATACGCGCAATAAATTTTACTTTCACAAAAACAATTACTTTGCCCCTATGAATCTTTTTGGAAATATCACTTGGCTTGTATTTGGCGGCCTTTTGGCAGCACTGGGCTACGTGCTTGGTGGTTTTGTGTTATGTATTACGATAATTGGTGTTCCCTGGGGCTTGCAATGTTTCAAATTAGCAAGCCTCGTATTATGGCCATTCGGAAAAAAAGTAGTCAGCGATAGCAGCAGCACAGGATGCCTGTCGACCATTTTCAACCTTGTATGGATAATTTCCGGCGGTTTGTATACGGCAATCATTCACTTAGTCATGGGCATTTTGTTATCTATTACAATTATTGGCATACCCTGGGGCAGGCAACATTTTAAGCTTATCGAAATATCACTCATGCCATTTGGTAAAAGAATAGTAGCCGCATAAATCGCAAGGGAAAAAACACAATGATTTCTAATTGTGAATGGTCAATGGTTAATTGTGAATTTTTTCTAATTATTCACTATCCTTATCATCTATTTTGCATTTTGCATCTTTTTGAATCACTACTGTGCACTAACTGGTGGGTTTTTGTAATGGCCGGTGTAGTATCGATACTCATTGCAATCATTACGGTTAGTTATCAATCGATCAAAGCGGCAATTGCGAACCCGGTGAAGAGTCTTCGCGCGGAATGAAAGAAGCTATGAGCTGCAAGCTGTAAGCTTTTTAAAAAAATGCGGCCACTTTTATTTTTGCAAAAAAAGGAGTTCCGGCGGTAAAATCCACTTCATCGACTGGTTGTGGTTCATTTCTTAGTCGCGACTCTACTTCAAACTGTTCTTCTCTCCATTTGGTATTGAACAGGTTTTGAATCTCAAGCCCCACTTCATATTTTTTCTTTGTATAGTTGGCTGTAAGGTCGGTAACGAAATAGCCTTTTGCGATAAGATTATTGTCTTCATTCGCAGGACGATTCTTCATGTATCGATAACTTATCCCCCCATTCATTCCGTTGTCGAATTTGAAATCCAGACCCGCTGTACTGGATGCAGGGACAGCCAGTGGCAAATAATTACTTCCTTTGGGTGCTTCAATATCCCTTGCTTTGGAGAGATTTACATCGACTGTAGCAAACAGCCAATGGTTGAATTGATAGCGCGCCGAAAGATCAATACCCTGCCTGCGGGTTTTATCACCGGGCTCGATCGTCCCCTCATCGCCATCATAAATAAATTCCTGCTGAAGATAGAGATACCACAAAGCTGCATTGATATACAAATGGGGAAGTGGTTTCCAGTTGATTCCAAGATCGGCACCATAGGCAGCAGGCAAGGTTTTATATCCCTGGTTCAATATCACCACACGGGCATCATTGGAATGAAACCCTTTGCCGGTTTTGAAGTAAGCCTGGAAAGCAGAATTGAATGTGTATTGAATATTTAGTTTAGGGCTTGCAATCGATTTCCCTTTTGCAGGCAATTGTGGATTTAATTTGTCTTCATAATTAAAATGAAGATAATCCACCCGCATTCCCACATTGAAGAGCCAGTTATTTTTTGTCAGTATTTCATCGACATAAACATTGGTGACCATTTCATCGATATTGCCCAAATATATGTACTCCAGCAAATCCCCATTGCCTTTGATGTGTGACAATTCGCTGTTGTAAATCTTGTTCAATTGCCAACCGATGCCAATGGAAGAAGAAAGAGCCACTCCATGCTGCAGATACGACTTATGCGTAAATTTTCCATTATACCCAATAAGATCTCTCCCTTCGCGTTGTCGCATCATATCGCCATTCACGCTGTCATCGGCAAAAAAAGTATCGTCGTAATGATGATCAAAATAATAATGCGTATAATAAACCTGGTTTTGCAGGTAAGAGCTTGCCGAGAAATTGGTCACGAGTCTCGCAATAAAATTGAAACGACTGGTATTACCGCCCTGCAAACTGTCGATATAACCAAAACGGTCGATCAGGCCGGCGGCGACTGCACGTTCGGGAATCTCACCCGAAGAACGCCATTTACTCGAAAAATCGGAAAGAGTAATAGTAAGCCTGGACCGTGGAGAAATGCTGCCATAGTATTTCCCAAATAAATTCAGCCGGTTGAAATGCTGGGCAAAATCAAATGGACCATCCGTATAAGCTGCCTCACCAGCAACATATAAATTTTGCCCTTTTTGCCTTGCTTTTTTATTCAACAAGTTTAGCAGCAGCATCATTCTTCCCGTATTAAATTGTCCGCCTTCCAGTTTTACCGTGCTATTATTAACTACATCCGGGGTTTTAAAACTTACATACCCCGCAGTTGCAAAATCGCCATAAGGCGCATAGTAAGGACCTTTACCAAATTCATAGCTGGCCATTAATTCCGGTATTAGAAAATGCAAATCAGAGAAGCCCTGTCCATGAATTTGTGAAACAAGATTTAATGGCATGCCATCGACCGATACATTTACGTCGGTGCCGTGATCGGCATCAAAACCACGGAAAAATATGTGCTCCGCAACACCGCCGCCGTGGTGTTCCCCCAAAAACAATCCCGGGACCAAACGCAGCAGGTCCTGCGATGAATTGAACGGACGCAGGTTGAGATCGATCTTGCTGATAGTCTGCAATGAATTGGCATTATTCACATCAGACGTAACTGTTACTTCTTTTAAATCAATGCCCGCATGCGGTTCCAACCGGATTAGAACATGCTCTTCTGAATTCGAAACCTCCAGCTTTTGAGAATGATAACCGATACAGGATACAAAAACCATTGTTGAATCACCTTGAATTGCAAGCCTGAAGTAACCCTCATTGTCTGAAATCGTATAATAAAGGTTATCTGTTGAATAGATACTGGCAGAACCTACGGGTGTTGAGGTATTTTTATCAATGACCCTTCCGTCAATAATTTGCTGCGCGTGGGTGAGACAAGATAAAGACACAGCAAAAAATATTGCGAATATTACTTTCATCTCTGAATTTGTTGCACGCATAATCAATCTTTATATATCCGGCAGCAAGGGATCGCTTTTTACACCAATGATGAAACCATCGCTTCGTCAATTAAGTCGTAATTGTCCTTACTGATTTTAAAAAAATGAAGAGGCAAAATGGATATTAACCACGCAACAGGTTTCCCGGGGGATGAAAGAATGAAGACGGTTGATCGGCAGGCTGACCAATATTATTGAGCATGTATTTGCGTGAAATGGGCTCCTGGGAAAAAATTAAAGTTGTATAAAACGACTGTGAAGAGATCACTTCTATTTTTGCGAAGGGTTTCATTGCCGGTACTTGTTCCTGCTTTTTTTCACTTTCAATAATTTTTTTCATCAGTTGGCATTTGCCATCGCAATGCATCCATTTCCGTGCTTTAT
>DASXOT010000398.1:0-4675 GCA_036494065.1 Chitinophagaceae bacterium | reverse complement strand
CATCACTTATCAATAGCGGCTGCGAAGAATCTCTATTATTAATGCTCACCAGTACTGTCGCGGGATTGTTATATGTTAACCTTGGATATTGAACCTTAAAAAGAGGCAGGTTGGTTTGAATCGGCTTGTCGCGACGTGGTTTCGCCAACGAATCTGGTGAAATGGATGTATAATAATCAATGATGCTTTGCCAGGCTACAAAACTTAAAACAGGTTTCGAAGGATAATAATTCCGATCCAGGTGCGGGTCTTTCCTGTACGAAGGATATTTGTCGCTACCATAAAAAAAAATACCCAATCTTGGTCCCATGTTCGGAAGCACGCCATGCTCCCAACTTTTAGCATCCAGCAATGACGGATCGGGCAACATATGGCAGGATTGACAATATTGAGCGGCAAACTTTTGCCCCCTCCTTATGCTTGCCAGTGAAACATTTTTATGAGAGCTGTTCCTGTGATAACTGTTACAGGATAAAAACATGACTCCACTAAAAACGAAAAAAAGAGAAAATGGTATCGTTTGGATCTTAAAAATTGTATCGTATTTATTAAAAATTGATGCGCCGGCTCTTCCCCTTTGAATCATATATCTCAACTGATGAAACATTGTCATCAATTTTTAAAAAACGACCAGACTGTGAAAGGAAAGAAGCGCCGTAACCGAGTTCCCATTTACGTTTGACGCCGTTTTTATAGTTAATCGTGCCGCTTACGTCACCCGGCTCGAGCTGGATGGTCTTTAGATTTTTTTTCAGTTCGAATATTTTTAATGGTCCCTTGTTCTGGCTGGCTGCCAACAAATATTTGCCATCACTTGACCGCAACTTAACCATTGCTTTGCCGTCGCCGGGAATAAAGATGCCGCTTTGTAAAATTGATAATGGAATAAAACTACCTTTTCCGTCTCCTTTCAGCAACAAGCCGTTGCTTGCATCATATCTTCCCGTTGAAACTTCAGTACCATAATCGTTTCCGTTGATCAATACATCCAGGTTTCCATCGCCGTCAAAATCGTCAATTACCATTCCATTGATTACGGAGAACTGGGCCATATCCGGTAGTGGCTCGGCAGTGAATGTGCCATTGCCATTATTGCGAATAAAGGAACTTTCTAAATAATTCGCCGAGTACTTCATCATATCTTTCATTTGATCAGGAGTGAAAAGTTGATCGAATGTTGCGGTGCCAAATGATTTATAGTTCAGGAATTTCTTTTTAATAAATGGCATTTGATCTACGATATCGTCTCTTGTGTGAACTGTAAATTCTTTCAACTTGCCACCTACTTTATCTTTTATATATTTTGTGGGAATACATTCAAGCACCCCATTCTTATCGAAATCTTTTGCATAAATGGAAACAGGATATTGAGCACTCGCTTTATAGAATGAATTTTCGCCAAGATTACCTACGATATAATCGATATCTCCGTCATTATCAAAATCACCGGCGATAATGCTGTTCCACCAACCCGTTTTATTGCTGATACCACTGGTAGCCGTGACGTCTTTGAAATGGCCCTTGTCATTTTTTAAAAACTTCAACGGCATCCATTCACCCGCCAGGATAAGATCCTGCCAACCATCATTATCAAAATCTGTCCAAATAGCATCGCAGGTCAACCCCACATTGGCCAGCGCGGGCGCAACGGAGGCAGTAACATCCGTAAATTTTATCTTGCCATCTTTTGAATCATTCCGATAAATAAAGCTGGAAACCGCCTCGGGATAGTTCCAGGGCTTCACCCGGCCGGCTATAAAAAGATCAAGATCTCCATCCTTGTCATAGTCGCAAGCACGAACACAAAATTTGCTGCCAGTATTAAATGGCAAGGCGGTTGAATCAGGTATAAAATGTCCCTTGCCATCGTTGACATACAGTACGTCCGAGTATTCATCATTGCCTGGCTTATCAATATATCCGCCAGCAGATATATAAAGATCTAAATCACCATCGCCGTCCGCATCGAAAAGAAGTATGCCCCTGTCATCGGATTTCTTTTTTAAAACTCCAGGTGAACTAATCAAAGTATCGGCAATAAATTTGCCGTCGGTCATTTGCTTAAAAATGATCGCACTGCTGCCGGGGGCGCCGCCTATTACAAAATCATCCAGGCCATCTCCATTTACATCACCTACTGCGAGGCCAGGTGAATATTGTGAAAATTTGTGTGGCAATAATTTTTGAATATTGAAATCGATATAATCTCTTTGCTTGGAAACATAGTCAATGCCAACCTTGCTGGTGACATCTGTAAATAAATTGTCTTTCGCGATCATTGGCTCCAGTTGCCTTTGATAAGAAATCGCATCTTTAATGTTAACGTTGATCGTTTTATTATAACCTGGGTTAATTACTACCTGCCGTAAACTCCCGGGCCAAAAAATCTCTACTGAATCGATATTCTTGTTTCCCAGCCCGAAATGCATCAGCGATGATACCGAAGAAAGATAACCCCGGTAAGGATTATTGGTAAATGCCTGGATGGAATCTTTTTGATGTACAACAACTCTTGCGCCAATGCCATTGACATTTTTTGCCGAACCAATAAATTTCAAATCGAGAAACCTGTTTTTTTCTTTGTCATTATCCCTATTTTCATAGATCATAGCCGGATCATCGATATTGTTAACCACAACGTCAAGATCCCCGTCATTGTCGAGATCAACATATACGGCTCCATTGGAAAATGATGGTTGATCAAATCCCCAGTCGTCCGTTTTATCGGTAAATTTTAATCCGCCATTATTTTTAAAAATGTAATTATGAATTTTTACCGAAGGAATTTCAGCCAGCATGTCCTTCTTTGAAACCAGACTGTTAGCCATCTGCCTGAACGAAGCGAAATCATGATCGGTTATGTCCTTTGGAAAGCCATTGGTGTAAAGAATATCGCGTTTACCATCATTGTCATAGTCTGCCACGAGCGGTGTCCAACTCCAGTCTGTTTCCGCAATTCCTGCGAAAAATCCCACATCGGAGAACACAGGGTGCTTTATTGAATCCCTCTCGCCCATCGAAGGGCCCTGGTTCAATTGCAGCATGTTTCGAACGTACTGGTATTGGTAGCCATAAAAGTCTGAACTCTGATACATGTAATAATTATTCGCATTTTGGAACACTTTTTTACGATAATTATCTTCTGGCAACATATCTACTTCAACGACATCATCGAGACCATCATTATTGATATCGACCGCATCGCTGCCCATTGAATTGGCAGCCGTATGCTTAAAATATTGCATCACGCTGTCTTTGAAAGTTCCGTCGCGATTATTGATGTATAAAACATTATTGGAGAGATAATCATTGGTTACGAGGATATCGGGCCAGCCATCATTGTTGGCATCAAAAATATCGGCTGCATGACTGTAACCTTCTACTAAAATACCCGCTTGCTTGGAAACGTCCGTAAACACAGGATGCTTCAGGGAATCGTTCCAGTCGTTACGATATAGCTTTCCGGTGCTGGGATTTTCACCATTTACATATCTCTTTCTAAAGTGATTGGGATAATCATTAGCTGAAATATGGTTGACGGCAATATATAGATCAAGATCACCGTCGTTGTCATAATCAAAAAAATAAGCCATGGTGCTTTGTGTCGTGTCATCAAGTCCATATTCCCTGGCCATGTCCTTGAATACCGGGACTCCATTGGCATCGTTACCCTGGTTGATATATAAAATATTTTTTCGAAGAAGAGGGTTTTTTTTTGCAGTAGCGCAAACATACATATCCAATTTTCCATCATTATTGATATCCACCACAGCAACGCCACGGCACCATTCTCCATTGCCATCTGTATGCGATTCGGTCGTAATATCCTGGAACTGAAAATCGCCTTTGTTTAAATATAATTTATTGGAAACCATATTTCCCGTAAAATACAGGTCCTGCAAGCCATCGTTATTAAAGTCACCCACACCAACCCCTCCGCCATTATAGATGTTGGAAAAGTCGAGAATATTAACGGAATCGTTTTCGAATATTTGGTTATTGAACTCAACGTTTGTATGCGCCGACGAAAGTTGGTGAAAGAGTGTTTTATGTCTATCGCAGGATGGTAGCAGAAATATACAACAACAAAAAAAACACAGGAGGATATTGAAAGGCAGCTTCATAAGTTATGCATGATTCACCCGAATAAAAGTAAAGAAAAAAGAGGTAGGGTAAACCCACCTCTTTCATATAAATTACTTTGATTTTATTAATAACCAGGATTCTGTTTCAACTTTCCACCGCTCTTATCGATCTCATTTTGTGGAAGAGGATAATATTCGGTTTTGCCCGGAGTAAAGGTAGCCCCTGAGAGATAGCTAATACCTAATACCTGTTCTTTTGCCAGGTATCTTGTGATTTCCTCGTTGGCAATGCCCCATCTTACCAGGTCGAAGAACCTCATGCCTTCCATACCTAATTCAATATATCTTTCAAACCGAACAGCCTTTCTTGCTAAGTCCTGATTGCCGGCCCACGAAGTAGTATACAACCCGATTTTATAATTTGCGGCAGGTGTATTTGAGAAACCTGATTGAGGATGTGCATCGTCCAGGTATTTCATAACAAATCCACTGGGGTCGGCAGCTCTTGCTCTGATCAGGTTCACATTTGCGCGAGCTACTTCCGGATCACCAATTTCAACTTCCACTTCTGCATCCCATAATAACACGTC
>DASXOT010000397.1:0-3114 GCA_036494065.1 Chitinophagaceae bacterium | reverse complement strand
ACGCTAATTTCTATCGACCGTGGACCGCCGACTGTTGACTCCTTTCGAAACAAAAAATACAACCACTCCAGTCACTGCGATCAAACTTCCGTAGACGGCAAACCAACCGGTGGAAACAAAAAGAAATAACCAGATGCCAATTGATAAAATAACTGGCAAAGGATAGAGCCATATTTTGAATGGAAGGCCGGAAGTTCCAAATCTTTTTCGCAGTAGAACAATCCCGACAGCCTGCCCGATAAATTGAATGATTATTCTCGTTGCAAGAATTGCATTAATGGTCTGATGCAGCGAAAAACAAACAGCGAAAATGATAGCAAGACCTGAAATAAAAAGTAATGAAATGTAAGGAAAATTCTTTGTTGGGTGCAGCTTCGAAAAAACTTTGAAAAAATTTCCGTCAATAGCTGCTGCATAAGGAATTCGTGAATATCCCAACAGCAGGGCAAACAAAGAAGAAAATGCAGCAAGCAGAATGAGCGCAGTGGCAATTCTCGCTACCTGGTTTCCGTATATTTTTTCAAAGAAAATACTAACCACATGGCGGGAATTCTGTGCCTCCTGCCAGGGAATTATATTTACCACCGCAACATTCATGAACAGATATAAAATGGCGACAATAAAAATGGAAACAAAAATGCTCCGGGGTATATTTTTTTCAGGTCTGACAATTTCACTGCCCAGGTGGCAAACGTTGTAGTAACCCAGGTAACTATAAACGGTTTTTACACTGGCATGTCCCATCGCTACCCAAAAACTCATTTTAAAAAAATCGTCGAAACGGTCAGGCATGAAATTATAGTCAACCTGTTTGTTTGAAAATCCGCTAAAAAC
This sequence comes from Chitinophagaceae bacterium, assembly GCA_036494065.1. Taxonomy (GTDB): domain Bacteria; phylum Bacteroidota; class Bacteroidia; order Chitinophagales; family Chitinophagaceae; genus VBAU01. Next base: position 2,280 of record DASXOT010000397.1, on the reverse strand, counting down.
AATCCAGAGAATGGTTACAATAACTATTGCGCTAAAAATGACAGAAATTTTTCCCACTGCTTCAATACGACGATATAACAAAGCGGTAACGATTAAAATAACCAGTACGGAGATCAATTGCTTATAATGTTCATTCAGGTAATGATGCCCGTTTGTGACGAAATACTCTAAATAATCAGCGAAGCCGATGGCTGCAGACGCTGCAACAAGAGGTGCCTGGATGGAAGTTTGCCACACAAATAAAAAACTCATTAGCCTGCCACCTTTTTCACCAAAAGCAACCCGATGAAAATTGTAAGTCCCGCCGGCCAACGGGTATTTTGCTCCCAATTCGGACCATATCATGCCATCAATTAGCGCCACGATGGCTCCGAATATCCACGCGTATAAAAAAAGATTGGAGTTAAAATAACTGATCACAAGCGGCAACACCACAAAAGGGCCAATGCCTACCATATCGATCACATTGATAGCAGATGCCTGGAGTAAGTTTATTTTTCGGGAAAGAGACAAATCAGTTTTTGTTTATGGTTTTCGTCCCACCTGGCCATGGTTCTCAACCTTAACGTTTGCACCATCAGGTTTTCGTAAACGCTGTAATAGCTTCTACCAGCAAATCAAGATTATCAATTGTTGTATACACATTGGGGGTAATGCGAACTCCGTGAATGTTTTCCCATTCGATCCCCACTGTGTGAATTTTGTATTTATCAAAAAGAAATGAATCCAGCTCTGCCGGCTTTTTTCCTTCAAAGCCGACATTGCCAATGGCACAGCCCCATTTGGGATTAAGCGATGTATTGATCTTCACTTTTGGAAGATCTTTGATCTTTTCCATCCAGTAATTTTTCAGGTAGCAAAGCCGCTTCTCTTTTCTTTCGCTTCCAATCATTTCATGAAATTCAATTGCCTTGCCAATCGCCTGTTCTATGAAGAAAGGTCTTGTCCCTAAATTTTCAAACTTGCGGATATCATCTTTTAGGGGATCATCACTGGTGGCAAATAGCGGGTAAATATTTTTGATCTTTTCTTTTTTTACATGCAACATGCCGCTTCCGATAGGTGCGTATAGCCACTTGTGTAGGCTGGTCGCAAAATAATCACAATCGAGGTCTGGAATTTTAAATTCGAAGTGAGCAAAACTGTGAGCGCCATCAACAACCACTTCAATGTCTCTTTTATGAGCTTCATTGGCGATCTTCTTTACTGGTAAAATTTGACCATTCCAGTTAATGATGTGTGTAATATGGACCACCTTTGTTTTAGGTGTAAATGCTTTTATATATTGTTCAACAAGGTAATTTTCGTCTTCACTGGGCAAATCAAGATTGATCCATATCATTTTTATACCGTCTCGTTTTTCTCTTTGCTTATAAGCATTTATCATGTTAGGATAATCCTGTTTAGCAGCTACTATTTCATCTCCCGCTTTCAGTTGCAAACCAAAGATCACCGTTTCCAGCCCTTCCGAAGAGTTGCGATTGATAGCAATTTCTTCTGCACTACACCCAGCAAGTTTTGCAAGATTTCTTCGCAAGGGTTCCCTGCCCTGGTCAAGAATCCGCCACATATAGTAGCTAGGGGCCTCATTGCAGTAATCATAAAAACGCTTCACTGCTTCCTGCACGGGAATAGGTGCTGGTGAAACACCGCCATTATTCAGGTTGATCAATCCGGGAGAAACCGTAAACGATTGCTGTATGTAATACCAGAAATCTTCTTCACCGGCGAGATCGGAAGAAGAAATTCCTTCTGCATCGCGCAACGCTCTTTCAAGATTGCGACTCCAGGCAGGCTTGGCTATGGATGTAAAAAAAGCAGTTGCGGAAAGAGTTCCCACCTTTTTCAGAAAACGGCGACGGTTGGATGCACTCATGACGGTCAATTTGGAATAAATGTAGCTAGTTCTAACGGAAATTTCGTAAAAGCCCGGGAGTGAGAGATCGTTTGTCAGTGGTCATTTGTCATTAATACCAACTAACCATGGACCGTGGACTGTCAGCCGAGTTGGTTACATTATTAAAATCCACTAAATTGAAAAATAACAATCATATATGAAGATCTTAGAAATTAAAGTTTTAAAAGGGCCCAATTACTGGAGCATTCGAAGATCAAAGTTGATACAAATGAAACTGGACCTGGAAGAAATGGAGCAACGTCCCACGAATAAGATCACCGGCTTTCGCGAGCGCCTGGAAAAATTGATACCGACATTATATGAACATCGATGCAGTGAAGATGGACCGGGCGGATTTTTTCATCGTGTAGATGAGGGCACCT
>DASXOT010000396.1:0-3201 GCA_036494065.1 Chitinophagaceae bacterium | reverse complement strand
ATCGCCAGCTGCAACGAACCGTTTCCTTCCTTGCCCAGGAACAATAGAGCATGGCTGAGACGATTGTTTTGAATCATCTCCACCAACTGTTGCTTTACTTCATTTTGTCCTATGATAGCAGAAAAAACCAAGAGTTAAGATTTAAGGGATCAAAAGAACTGGGATTTATTGGATTCTAAAAGATTAAAAGGAGATCAAGGTGATCTCCTTTTGTAAAAATATATCTTGTCAATTGCAGCCTCTTCGTTTGTATTATCTCCCAATAATCCCAATGAAATTCTGCGAATCTTAGTTCTTAATTAATCAAATAATCGTGGTTCTTTTTAATTCAAATACTTCTGCACTTCATCACTCATCGGGTTTACCTTATTGTGGAATACAGCGATCAGCTTGCCGTTTTCGTCGATGAGGAATTTGGTAAAATTCCAGATGACCGGGTCTTGCAGAAATTTTTTCCAAACGATATCTTTTGAATTATCTGTTGGTACTGATTTGGCAAGTTCATTCGATTGATCGACCAGCCATTTGAATAAAGGATCGATATCGTCGCCTCTCACTGAAACTTTTTCAGCCATTGGGAAAGTTACTCCATAGTTCTTAGTGCAGAATTCATGAATCTCAGTATTAGACCCTGGTTCCTGTTGGCCGAAATTATTGGCTGGGAATCCGACTATCACTAATTTATCCTTATACTTTTCGTACAACTTTTCGAGATCAGCGTATTGAGGTGTATTGCCGCACATGGATGCGGTGTTCACGATCATAATCTTTTTGCCCTTGAAGTCAGAGAAATTGATCGTGCCGCCGGTAAGTCCCGGAGCTTTAAAATCATAAATGGAACCTCCGGATAAAGTGGCTGAAAGTAACATTGCAAGTATTAAGGTTTTCATTTCAAAAATTTTTGGAGATTAAAGGTAAGCATGTTCGAAGTGAAAACGGTCATTCTTTTTTCAAAGTTGCCTGCATGCTTTCCCTACTCGACGGGTCGCAAGATAGGCTTGACAAAAATTAATGGTCGGGTATAATTTCACAAATAACAATTATATTTAATTGGGTTATGGATGCATTTATTTTAATATTATTCTTGGTCATTGCACTGGCTGTAATGTTTATTCCCTCTCATTTTATCTCAATGGCCGTTTATCGGCGGTTGCAAAAAAATGGTAACAAATACGCCTCAGGCGCCAGGGTGACTATTTTCCTGGTAAATTTTTTTATAATTGGCTACCTTCTTTTTGTCTTAATTGCCAACAATGTCCGGTTTGAAAGATAGCCAGGAAAGTGTCTTTCTTCTTATGAGCAATTCTGCCAGCAACAGGTTGGGAACAAAACCTAACCATGCGTCCATAATATAAATGGTCGGTATGTCAATATGAGTAGTATTGGTTAAAATAATTTTCCATGTTCTAAGGCTAATTGCCGATAAAGTAAGTGCATAACTCCTGATCATATATTTTTTATGCGATAAAATATTACCTTTTTGGATATCAATGACCGCCTTGAGCGTGAAAAAAAACCAAAGACAATCCAGGATAAAAAAAGCCGTTTTACCGGGCAAACCTCCGTTCGCATAAATAGCCATCACCATTGCTACAGGGAAATTGACAAAGAGAATATTCCCCGCATAAAAGCGACCAACCAGTCGGTGTAGCCTCGGTTGTCGCTTAAGAATAGAAGGAGAAAATTGTACGAACCCTGCCATTAAAACAAACAGAGAAATAAATACATGGATATAAAAACAGGTTCTCCAGACTTTATTGCTGATATAATCCTGTTTGAATTTAAGGAATCCAGTATGATCATTTAAAGGATAGTATTCGACGATCATACGCAGCATTAAGAAAGTCGCCAGGCACAATAAGAAATAAAGAAGCGCATCTCTCGCAGTATTTTTGATAAGGCTCTTCACTGATGAAATTTAATTGATTTTCCGATAAGCTGCTACTGTTTTTCATAACAGCCTAGATCAGGTAAATTGACCGGGCGTGGATTGCCATCGAGATCGATGGAAACTGCAGTGCTTGTTCCTTTGTCGATAGCGGGAGAAGCAAGCTGTAAATGAAAATCGTAGAAGTTCCCGGATGTGTTGATACTGTCAAATAGCGGCGTTTGGTTATTTATAATCTGTGTAGAAGTTACGCCTGCTACGGTCGACGGATCAGTTTTTTGAATCTTCCATAAATTGTGATCAAAGTTTACATTGAAGATAGTAGAGCCGGTCTCCGCGGCAACTACTTCATCATCTACTGTACCGTTTTCTCCCCAAAAAATACAATTTTGAAATAATGCATTGAGATCGGCTGTTTGCGGTACATTATTTACGTTAACGAAATTGCTTACGAGTAAAACGGGGTCTTTGTGTAAAATAAAATTGTTGGAGTAGCTTGCCACCGTACAATGAATGAACTGATAATTCCCCCCCATTAGCAGATATAGATTCTTTCCGCAATTACTGACCAGGCAGTTTGTTGCGGATACGCTTGAATGAAGTGTAATAATGCCGGCATCGTAAGCATTGTCAATGATGCATTCATTGAGCGTGACCTTAGGATTGCTATTTGGAGAAGGATCCTGGGCAGCAATTGCCTGGTAAGAATTTTTAAGTACCGCATAATTCAATACGTTGTCTTTACTGCTGCTATTGAAAAATATTCCTGGCCAGCCTGCGGGAAAGTCTTTGTAAGGATCATCCAGCCTGTCTCCACGAAAGTAGACGCGGTCGGTTGAATCTTTTTCTCCATTTACCTGAAGAGTGCCATTGACAAGAATCGGAGCATCCGCGTGAACATAGATGCGACAACCCTTTTCAATGGTTAGCAGTTTACTACTGTCAATCGTCAAAGATCCAAGGATAACATAGGGCAGATCATTGGTCCACGTTTCATTTGCAGATATCTCCCGCGTTTTGAAAAAATGCGCATTTTGCCCCCACGCTTCCAGTTGCACCCATTGACTGGCTCCATTATAATTTATCTGAATACTGTCACGAACAACAAATGGTAAATTACTTGCATTCTGATCGATGATAACTGAAACAAAAACATAGATGCTGTCATTGGCGTCGATGTCAAGGTTGTTTACTTCGGGGCCAGTGAATCCGTCTACATTGATCTTGTAGAATGAAGAATTGCCTCCCATTAATTTCACCGAAGATATTTTTAACTTCTGGTCGTTTTCATTGACGATCTTAAAAGATTGAGT
>DASXOT010000395.1:0-5232 GCA_036494065.1 Chitinophagaceae bacterium | reverse complement strand
CTCAAATGCAATGATCGGTATCTATGGCAAAAATTTTCTTCTGTGGACACCCAAATCAAATGTGTATGTAGACCCTGAAGCAACGAACCTGGGCAATGACCTCGTCAGTCAGTTCGGTGAATTTGCAGCTACGCCGCTTGCAAGAAATTATGGTGTTACATTAAAGATTACTTTCTAAACAACAAAAACATGCAACTCGTTAACAAAAGAAATTTTATCGTTCTATTCATTTTATTGCTGGGTGTAGCACAAACTGGTTGTAAAAAACAACTGGATATCAACCAGGATCCTAACTTTCCAACGCTGGATGAAGGCAATCCATCATTGGTATTCCCGGTAGGCGTACTGGGCACTATTGCAGAAACAGGTGGAGACCTGGCTATTGCAGGTGGAATGCTTTCTCAATTTTTTACCCAGGCATCTCTTGCCCAGCAGTACGCGGACGTGGATTCGTATAATATGCCTTCCACAGATCGGTTCGTCAATGACCCCTGGATTACAATATATCCAAGTGCGCTGGAAAATTTTCAATATGTAATTGACCATGCAAAGGCCTCGTCGGATTGGAATTATTATTTAGTGGGTACCGTGATGAAAGCGTATGCTACAGAAGTGTTGGTAGACATGTATGACCAGGCACCCTATTTTCAGGCTCTCCAGGGAGCAGAAAATTTGAATCCCAAGTTCGATGATGGCTACACGATTTATACAGATCTTTTAAAAAGCATGGATACGGCACTGGCCAAAGATTTTTCAGCAAGCACAAACTCGGCGCCGGGGAAACAAGATCTCGTTTTTGGAGGTGATATGCAAAACTGGATAGCATTTGCAAACACGCTTAAACTAAAAATGTATCTGCGCATGATAAATGCTCATCCGGATGTGGCGCAAACTGGAATTACAGATTTATATAACAGTGGAGCAGTTTTTTTGACAACAGATGCGGCGGTTACAAATTTTGTCGATGCGCCTGGCCTGGATAATCCCGAGTACGAATCGAATAAACGTATATTGAATACACCGAGTAATCTACGTGCAAGCACAACCTTTGTAAGCTGGTTGAGTGAAAACAACGATCCCCGGCTTGTCTATTTTTACCAGGGTCCTACTAATTCCATCAACCAGGGTGACTATGCTGTGAATAATGCCACTTACCAGTCTGCACATGTATTCAGGAATACCGATCACACAGAAGCAACTGATCCGGTTGAATTCCTTTCTCTCGCTGAATCTTATTTTCTGCAAGCCGAAGCAGATGTAAGATATTTTGGCGGCGCGAATGCAAAAACTTTGTATGACCAGGGAGTGATGGCTGCATTTGCGGCAACTGGCAACGACGGTTCTTCTTTCATAGCACCTGGCGGAGCTTACGAATGGGGCAATGAACTGGAAGGCGGCGTTGCACTCGAACCAATTGCACAAATCATCAGGCAAAAATGGGCATCATGTGCATACGGTTGTCACGGTATTGAATCTTTTTTTGAAAAAAACCGAACAGGTTATCCCGCAACCAGCACGGTTTATTCTGATAATCCGGGCTATATACCCGGGCAATGGGTAATTGTAAAAAATTCGGTGTTGCCTCCGGGGCAAATGCCGAAAAGATTTGTATTTCCTTATTCGGAAACAACCACTAATAGCAGCTCGCCTGCACTTGTTCCAATTACTACTGCAGTCTGGTGGGGTAAATAATATGATTTCCTAATTAAAAAGAATGAAAATGAAAATCATCTCAATATTTATATCTGTTTTTATCCTGGGTTCTTTGTTCTCATGCAATAAAACAGATTTTAATTATCCCGCTGGTACAGTCGGAGAATCAAAGATTGTTTTCTTCGCCGCTATTAATACTAACGGCGACAAGATCGTAGCGGTAAATGAAGGAACGGGCTATACGGATCCCGGCGCTACAGCTACTCTCAATGGGGCAGCGGCACAATATACAACCAGCAAGGTCATTGATGCTTCTACTGCGCCTGGTGTTTATACAATTAACTACACTGCCTCCAATCCCCAGGGATTTAAGGCAAATGATTTCCGCATAGTTGTGGTAATACCTTCTGCCATGGTCAACGACCCAACTGTCCAGTCCAATGATTTCTCCGGTACTTATTTGAGAGCGGCGACTGGTATCACCAGTACCTGGACCAAAATTGGAATTGGAACTTATGCCGTTGAAAACCCTGGCGGAGCCGGAGGCGGTGCGGGACTTCCTGTGATTGTTGAAAATACGTCGGGTAATGCCATTACAATACCTGACCAGCAAAGTCCTTATTTCGGTAGCGAAGTAAGTTCTTCAGGTGAGTCTTATGATCCTACTCCCCCTGCTACTTATTCATGGATATTTCTTGCATCCGGTTATGGTACGGGGGTGAGAACTTTTGTAAAACAATAAAAAAAAATATATGCGCAAAATATCAATTGGGCTTTTTGTTATAATTGTGATTGTTTCATTTTCCTGCAAAAAAGAAGTCAAACCCGGCAATACGGCGGCCGTAAAAGCCGCTAATGGATGGTGGGTAACATTTACATTAGGGGGTGCGGATGTGTATGGACTTGGTACTGTTTTTCTAAGCACTTATAATACTTCGGCCAATGATGACTCATTGTGGGTAGACGATTTAGGGGATTCCTGGGAGTTCAAATGCAAGGCGAAGGTGGATTACAGCAATCTTACTTTTACTACAACAAATGCACAAAACGAATACTACAATATAACAGTGAATCTTACCGATGGAAAAATTCTGCCGAAAGCGGGACGGTCAAAAAGCGGCGTTGCAACGGACAGTATTTATTTCAAGGCCAATTTCTCCGATGATCCTTCTAATATTTATGAGATCAGTGGGACAGCAAGGACCGGTCTTGCCGAGGACGATTATTGAGGGCCAGATGCTCCAGCTTAAGTCCGTCTTCAAAACTGATTAACGCAGGGACATGACGGACACAAAATTTGTCGCAAGGAACCAGGAGATCTGGCGTGAAAGGAAAAATATGGAGCACAATTGGCAGAGACAATCTTCCGTTGATAATACATAAGTTCTGATTTACGAGACCTTGAGGCTTTATTACCTTAGTAGCATATAAAATTTAAAGAATTGACCTTATTTGTGTGTGTAATGAAATAAGGTTGAAATCATACGTTAGAACCGATTCAATTAAGGCAATAAAGTAGTGAGTAAATGAGTGACCCACACAAGAATCGATTAAATTACGCTAAAGGCACAAGCGCTACTTATTAAAAAGATTTACAGAGAAGTGATCCACTTTCTAAAACGCTGCGCCGTTTCCTGGCTAACGATTATCGCATCATTTTCGCCCGGCAGTCGCATCTTCAATTGAATTTTTACTTTTTCAAATGTTGCAAACTCTTCCAGGTGCTCGATATTGATAATAAATTGCCGGTTGGCCCTAAAAAATCTTTTGTCAAGCATACTTTCAAATCTTACAAGATTACCCCTGCAGGCATATTTTTCGTTTGTCCTGTCGATAGCATATACCATTTTTTTAATCGACATAAACATGGCGATCTCCTCGATCTTCAAACTATAATTCTTTTTACCACGCTGGACTAAAATCCTTGTGTTATTTTTTTTCATGGCCTGATAATTTAATTGGATCTTCTGCGCCGTCGCATTTTCTTAGAAAATGGCACAATAAATCTTCGCTGTATTATTCATTTAACTAAACTACCGGAGAAGCTTTCACTATCCATCACCCCAAATGAGTGATTTGGATGAATGGAATTTTCGAGATGTTTTCAAAAGGCAAAATCATTGGAGAGCCAACTTAGTTCACATTTTTTTTAATTTTTAATTTTGACTTTTAACTCGCCGCGTCGACCGAAGGATATTTCTGCCACTTATCCATATCACCCTTTTTGGGTGATTGCACAGATCCTTTTAAGATTCATTTTTGCGATAATTGTCGATAACCCAAAAACGTATTACCCTGGTTTATAAATTGCCTGCCAATTATGTTACGGATATTTGTTGGTTCGAGTAAAATTAATCGCATTAGAAAAGCTTATTTCCTGGTCATCCTCATCTCTGTCCTTCATTTTGAGGCAGCCGCGCAGAATAAGCCTTTGCAGGTAATTTTAGGTATAATCGATTCCTTCCGGAGCCGGTATAATTTGCCGGGAATTACAGCTACGCTAATCAAACATGATGGAACATCTATTGACGTGGCGTCAGGATTTAGTGATACGGCTTTACGGACGCCGCTCAAAGTTTCGGATATGCTATTGGGGGGTAGCACCGGGAAAATGTATTTTGCAATCTCAATTTTAAAACTTGCGCAGGAGCACAAGCTAAATCTTGACAATCCGATCTCAAACTACCTGGCAAAATATTCCTGGTTTCGTCGTCTCCCCAATGCAGACTCCATTACGATCAGGGAATTATTAAATCATAGCAGCGGCATCCAGGAATATTATATGCTCGGTGATTTTTTTCAGCGTGTCGCTAACGAACCGGCAAAAGATTGGAGACTAGAAGAATTATTGAATTATGTTTTTGATCTTAAACCGTTATTCGATCCGGGAACCTCATTCAGCTATGCTGATACAAATTATCTTTTGTTAGCAACGATCATTGAAGAAGTAACTAATCAAAGTGCTTACGATTATATCCATGAAAATATTACCGATCGTGTAGGACTGGCACACACAGTGCCCTCCGTGAAAAGGATCATTGCCGGATTAGCCAATGGCTATTCAAGCGCCCAATTGCCAAGTGGGCTTGAAGGTGCTATGATTCGGAATGGGCAATTGATTGTGAATCCTCAATTCGAATGGGGTGGCGGAGGTTTTGCTACCTGTAGTCATGACCTCGCTCAGCTTGTTTATTCATTGATGAATGGAAAAATTATTTCAATGAAATCAGTGGGAGAAATGAAAAAGGAAATTGTTGCTGCGGAATTAGGTGCCAATAATTATTATGGCCTGGGTCTGCAAATTATAAAAGGGAGCTTGGGCACTTCTTATGGACATAGTGGCTGGTTCCCGGGATACCAATCTGATGTTGAATATTTTCCCGGCTACGATGTCAGCATAGCTGTTCAGATGAACGTTGATCATTTTAGTGAAGGCTTTTTGCATCCGCGAAGTGTGGTTTACAGTATTATGCACCACCTCATCGATAGAAAGATCGTTGAAGGCCTTAGTCCATGACCCGGAAACTTATATTAAAGTCGCATTATGAAAATATTTCTCCAGGTTTTTGCAGTTAGCCT
>DASXOT010000394.1:0-11561 GCA_036494065.1 Chitinophagaceae bacterium | reverse complement strand
ACGAAAAACATAGGGTTCAATGTCGTATGGAGATGGCAGGACAGTTTCGTCTGGCAAAGTCCATTGGTAAATGGAGATGTTTCGGCATATAATACGATCGATGCGCAGGTTACATTTCGTTTCCCGAAACTAAAATCACAGCTAAAACTGGGTGGTTCTAACATTCTTGATCACAGGTATATTCAATACGCTGGAGGACCCACCATCGGTGCGCTTTATTACGCGGCGATTACCATTGATGGATTGTTAAATAAATAGGAACAATTTTTTCATATATGGCAAGCAATCGTTACGGAAAACAACAATGGCCCCGATTTCTATCGGGGCTTATGTTTGATCAATGTGTCTGATTTGAAGTAGACTCCGCATAAAAAAGAAAACTTAAGTTCGTATTCTAAAAACTGGTGGATGGAAAAAATTTATCTCAGCGATTCGGGGCCTAAAGTGTCGCCCACAGTCTATGGCTTTTACCGGTGGGATGCAAATGATCTCACAGAAAAAAAGATGGAAAGCATTGTCGATCTCTGTCTTGAACTGGGCATTAATACTTTTGACCATGCAGATATTTATGGCGGTTATCAGTGCGAAGAAATATTTGGAGAGATTATTAAAAACAAAAGGGTCAAACGTGAAGACATCGTATTATTTACTAAATGTGGGTTGGTGATACCCCATTCGGCGCGGCCAGATGTGCGCGTGAAATATTACGATACTTCGAAAGAGCATATCTTGAAAAGTGTCGAAAGCTCATTACGTAAATTAAGGACAGACTACATTGATATTTTTTTATTGAATGAGCTCGATCCCCTATCAAACCTTGAAGAAACGGCACTTACCTTACATAAATTGCGTGATAGTGGAAAGGTGAAGAACATTGGTATCGTAAACTTTTCTGTTTTTCAGCACCAGCTATTGAGCTCATACCTTCGAATACCCATCGTTACAAATCACATCGAGTTGAACTTGCTAAACACAACGGCTTTTGACAATGGACAGATTGATTATATCAAGCAGAAATATATGCGGCCGTTAGCGATGACGCCATTGGCCGAAGGACAAATAGCAAACAGCATTGAAAAAAGACCATTGCTTATCCGCCGAAAACTGGAGGAACTTGCTCCCAGGTATGATGCACACATTGAATCTATTGCTATTGCCTGGATCGTCAAGTTGGGGGCGCTTCCCCTCATCGGTACTACTAATGAACAGCGCATAAAAAATATCGTCAGGTCCTTCGAAATTGATCTCAGCAGGCAGGACTGGTACGAATTATATGAAGCTTCGCGTGGTGAGATTTAGCAGACTAAAAGAAGTGAGGAAGCTCTTAATTATTTGAAGGCCCAACTATCATATAGAAAAACGGAAGTAGATTCTTTATCTCTTAACCTAAATTAGGCCCACTTCCGCGGGGAATCTTTTTTCTTTTTGCAAGCTGCTGCAGAGTCGCCTTAAGATCTTTTGGAACGGGAACTTCAAATTCATATTTCTTTTGATCGGGTCCGTTAAATTCTAACCGAAAAGCATGCAGGGCGAGACGGTTTAAAATTGGATGTTCTTCTTCTTCTTTTTTGGAGAGTCTAAAATTGTGTTTTATAGAAGAAAGAAAAAGAGGTTTTCCATCTCCATAAAGCTCATCGCAAACAATCGGGTGGCCGATTTCTTTTGAGTGAACGCGTATCTGGTGGGTGCGGCCTGTGTAAATTTGAAACTGGACCCAGGAATACATACCAAAATCCGTTATCACTTCATATTCGGTCAAAGAATCTTTCCCTTTTCGGTTAACTATCATCAATCCTTTTTTCACAGGGTGTTCCATAATAGGTGAATTGATCATACCTTTTTTAGTCGTGAGAGAGCCAATGACGAGGCCAAGATAGATTTTCCCCGTTTGCCTGCTTTCAAATTGCAAAGACATAAATCGGTGAGCTGTTTCAGACTTTGCAAACAAGATCAACCCGCTTGTATTTTTATCGAGACGGTGGATAGTAAATATTTCACCGTACATTTCCTGTAGTATTTTTTTTAAGGAAATTTCCTTCCCTTTGCGATCGGGTATGGAAAGCAGCCCTGCAGGCTTATTTAAAACAACAAAATCGTTATTTTCAAAAACCAGGAAGTCCGGGGTTTTCATTTTATCTGTTAAGGCGTCAACGAAGAACTTATGAAATAAATAGAGACCTGTTGTCAGCGATTCCCTTTGCCAAAATATTTCAGGTCTCTCACTTCTTTTTCAGAGAGAAATCTCCATTTCCCCCTTTCAACATTTTTTTTTGTCAATCCAGCAAACACAACGCGGTCGAGATTTTTTACATCGTACCCAAGATGTTCAAATATGCGGCGAACAATACGATTGCGGCCGCTATGGATCTCAATGCCCAGTTGAGTTTTATCTTTTACATCTGCATAGGCTAATACGTCTACACTGGCCACGCCATCTTCGAGAGCAATTCCTTTGAGGATTTGGTCAAAGTCTTTTTTTTCAAGCGGCCGGTTTAAAGTGACATGGTAAATCTTTTTTACTTCCCGGCTCGGATGAGTGAGATTTTGAGAAAGTTCACCATCGTTTGTCAATAACAATATTCCAGAAGTATTTCTATCGAGTCGCCCAACAGGGTAAATCCTTTCCTTTAAACGAACAAGATCCAACACTGTTTTTCTTTTTTGAGGATCATCAGTAGTGGTGATATAATCCTTCGGCTTATTGAGAAGCACATAGACCAGGTTTTTCGCAAGAAAAATCTTTTTACCATTTACCTTAATTTCCTCTTTTCCCGAAACTTTATGGCCAGGTTCTGTGATGGTTTCATTATTCACTTTTACCTTTCCCAGTTTCACAAATTCTGCGGCGTCTCTTCTTGAACAAACCCCGCAATGCGCAATGAATTTGTTAAGAGGCATGGACTGTAGCTGGGAGTCCGGAGTCGGGAGTTTGGAGTCGCTGGTTATCTTTGTTTGAATTGGGGCCGCCGGGTTATTTCTATTTTTTTTTCTTTCAAAGAACTCCTCGCGTTCCTTTTTCCACTTTCTTTTTTCCTGCCTGAATTGTTCTTTTTTAGCAGCATTGCTCTTTTTAGTTGCGAACTTATCGAAGCTGCCGGAGGACTTTTTTTTCATTTTGCTTGCTGTTTTACAACAGTAAAGATTTTAATTGCCTTTATTCGCCAATTGACCGCAGGCTGCATCGATGTCTTTGCCACGACTGCGACGTAACCTGGCATTCACTCTATGCTTTTCGAGGTATCGCATGAATACTTCTACTTTTTCTTCCGAGGGCTTTGTAAACTTCGCAAAATCGATTGGATTGTATTCAATGATATTTATGAGGTCGGCCGGGACCTGCCTGTAAATTTTTATCAATTCATCTGCATCTTTCAGGCTGTCGTTGAAATTGTTGAAAAGAATATATTCGAAGGTGATTTCATTGCCGGTCTGCGAATAAAAATAATTCAGTGCTTCAATGAGCGATTTGATGTTGTTGGTATCATTGATTGGCATTATTTCATGTCTTTTCAAGTCATTTGCAGCATGAAGAGAAAGTGCCAGTTTGAATCTTACTTTATCATCGCCCAGTTGTTTGATCATTTTGGCCACACCTGCAGTAGAAACGGTGATCCTTCGGGGACTCATGGCTAATCCATCCGGCGATGAAATGCGCTCAATTGCTTTTAAAACGTTTTTGTAATTCAATAGAGGCTCGCCCATTCCCATGAAAACGATATTCGTTAACTTCTTTCCGTACGTTTTTTCGCATTGCCGATTGATCAATACCACCTCATCATAGATTTCGTCATATTCAAGGTTGCGCTGTTTTTCCATGTACCCGGTCGCGCAGAATTTACAGCTCAGGCTACAGCCAATTTGAGAAGAAATGCAGGCCGTATATCTCAATTCTGTTGGTATTAGCACGCCTTCAGCCAAATGGCCGTCCCAGGTTTTAAACCGGGTTTTGATCGTGCCGTCACTGCTATTTTGTATTGTGTCGATCGTTAGCGCAGGCAATGTAAAATTTTCGCCGAGGTGTTGACGAAGTTGCTTGGCCAGGTTGGTCATATCGGCAAAGCTGAGGGCTCCTTTTTGCCAAATCCATTCATATACTTGCTTAGCCCTGAATTTTTTCTCAGCCATGCTTTCGAAATATTTTTCCAGTTCTGTTAGAGTCAAATGCCTTATATTTTTTTGCACCGTCTTAATCATTTCGCAAAGATACCGTTCATTCAAGGATTTCGCTGATTTCACAGATATTTGGGTGCTAGCTCGAACTTTAAAATGTCTTTGAATGAAAGAAGTTTTTGTTATTGATGCCATTCGAACGCCCATTGGAAAATACGGAGGTTCATTAAGCGCTGTTCGCCCCGATGATCTGCTGGCTCACGTGATCAGGAAGCTCATCGAAAGAAGCCCGTCGATTGATGTGGAGTCAATCGCGGATGTGATAGCGGGCGATGCAAACCAGGCAGGCGAAGACAATCGGAACGTGGCACGGATGGCATCTTTACTGGCGGGGTTACCCGTTACAGTACCCGGAAGTACAGTCAATCGGTTGTGTGCTTCGGGGCTTGAGGCCATTATGAATGCGGCACGCCAGGTTTTTTGTGGAGATGCTGAATTGATCATTGCCAGTGGAGTGGAGAGCATGAGCAGGGCGCCTTTCGTGATAGCAAAAAATACGGTTCCCTTTCAGCGTTATGCGGAGATCCATGATACAACTTTAGGATGGCGATTCAAAAATGAAAGGCTGGCTGAAATGTATTATCCATATAGTATGGGTGAAACAGCAGAGAATGTGGCCAGGCAATGGAGTATTTCAAGGGAACAGCAGGACGAGTTTGCTTTTGCTTCACAACAAAAATATTTTAGTGCGTTGGTCGCAAATAAATGGACCGACGAGATCGTGGGAATAGATGTGCCAAATGAAAAAAGTAAAAGCTTTTTCTTTGATAAGGATGAACATCCACGTCAAACTTCAATGGAAAAACTGGCGTCGTTGAAACCGGCATTTGCAAAAGACGGAACTGTGACGGCTGGTAATTCTTCAGGCATCAATGATGGCGCCGCGGCGATGTTATTGGCGAGCGCAGAGAGTGTGAAAAGATTTGGATTAAAACCTATAGCCAGGATTGTTTCAATGGCAGTAGCAGGTGTTGATCCTGCTATCATGGGTATTGGCCCCGTGCCTGCAACAAAAAAGGTACTCCAGAAAGCAGGATTGAAAATTGAGGATATCGATCTCATTGAATTGAACGAAGCCTTCGCATCCCAGTCACTTGCCTGTATTCATGATCTGAATCTTGCTATTGATAAAGTAAATGTAAATGGCGGTGCCATAGCCATCGGGCATCCATTAGGGTGCAGTGGTGTACGAATTTCAACAACACTTATTCATGAAATGAAAAAACGGAAATCAAAATACGGACTGTCTACTATGTGTGTCGGGGTTGGACAGGGGGCTTCGATTATTTATGAATTACCCTGATTGTAAATACTAATCATTATATTAGTTATTTATCTTTGCAAGTCATAAATTTGTTATTTGGATATTTTTCTATGGTATATGCAGCATTTGAAAACACGCATATGTCATAAATAACAATAGATTGTTTTATTTAATCCTTATTGCTGCCACCACAACATGATTGTATTCTATTAAATGGGATTAATTTATAGGATATAATATTTTTTTTCTAACATAAAACAAAGCTCACATGAGAAAATTCCTTTTTCTGCTCATGGCAGTTATCCTTGCCATTGGCCAACTTCACGCACAACAAAGAACAGTTACCGGAAAGGTTACAAATGAGAGAGGCGAGATTGTCCCCAACGCTTCTGTTATTATTAAAGGAACTACAGTTGGAACTACAACATTGACTGATGGTAGTTTTAGTATTTCTGTTCCTTCTAATGCCCGCACCCTGGTAATTACGTCCGTTGGCTTGGGTACAACGGAACTTGCCCTTACGAATTCCACAAATTATTCAGTAGTTCTTTCATCAACGGCCAAGAACCTGGATGAAGTTGTAGTCGTGGCTTATGGTGCTCAAAAGAGAACCAACGTTACCGGCGCTATTGCGACAGTTAAACCAGCCGCGATTGAAAATAAACCTTTCACCTCGGTGGATAAAGCCCTGCAAGGCGCTGTCGCGGGTCTGCAGTCAACCTCCACTTCCGGTGCGCCTGGTGCCTTCACTGATATTCGTATCCGTGGACAAGGCTCTATAAGTGCTGGAAATGATCCTTTGTGGGTTATCGATGGAATCGTTGCTCAAACCGGGGATCTTACAACCAACACTACTACCGCAAACATTTTAAGCACATTGAACCCCGATGACATCGAGAGCATTTCGATCTTAAAGGACGCTTCGGCTGCGTCTATTTATGGTTCCAGGGCAGCTAACGGCGTAATAATCGTGACAACCAAGCGGGGACGAGCTGGAAAAACGGTATTTAATTTCTCTGCCGAAGCCGGTCAGAATAGCATCGCCTATAAGAACAATAAGAACAGGTCGATGACGACAGGCGAATACCAATCACAATTGGAATTGGCATTGATCAATGCGGGCTATGCAGCCAATAATTCCGATGCCGATGCAATCATAACTGATCCTGTTAATGGATTTGGTTTAAAACCGGGCGTTAATACCAATTGGTACGACGTGGTGACTCACAACGCCTCGCAGCAACAATATAATTTGAGTATGTCTGGCGGTAATGAAAAAACCCAGTTCTATATTTCAGGTGGTTACTTTACGCAAGGTGGTACTACGCTGGCAACTGATTTTACACGTTATAACGGATCTGTTTCGATTACACATAAGGCCACGGACAGGTTAACTATTTCAGCATTATTCAATGGAGCCGGTACAAAACAAACCACTCCAACAAACGGAGGTACATTCGCCAATCCTGTTCTTGAATCATACTTTTTGCTGCCATGGTATTCGCCATATAATGCAAATGGGTCGTTCAAGTACAATGATGCGGAAGGACAGTTTCCTGCTAATGGGGGCATCTTCAATCCCCTTATCCAGGCTAACTGGAATAAGAACAATGCGCGACAAACAAGCCTTATTGGAAATTTGAGTGGTGAATATAAAATATTGAATACTTCCACAAACAATTTGAAAATTACAAGCCGTTTTGCAGGTGAATACATTGACGTTTCCGAAGATTCTTATCGCAATCCATTCTATGGCGATGGTTTTGCCCAGGGTGGTGATGCTTTTGCATCCTATAGGAGAGTGACTGATTATACATGGAGTAATTTCGCCGACTACCGTCACGACTTCAATAGCGACCTTTATTTCGATTTAAAAGCAGGGTATGAATCACAGTTTACAAGAAACTACCTGCTCCAGGCAGGCGGCCAGGGATTCCCATTGAATTTGCAATTGAATTATCTGACATCTGCTGCAACACCCACAACTGCCTTTACCGTTCCGCAACAGGAAACTACCAACTCTATTTTTTCAAGTGGTGATGTTATTTATAAAGACAAATATGTGTTGAGTGCAAGCTTCAGACGAGATGGATCTTCAGTGTTCGGAGCTAACCACAGGTGGGGTAACTTTTATTCCGTAGGTGGATCATGGAATATCAGCGAAGAAGATTTTATCAAAAATATTCCCGCTATCAGCTTGTTGAAATTGCGTGCTTCCTATGGTGAAAATGGAAACGCGAGTAATTTCGGTTACTATTCTTCATTGGCAACTTATGGTTATGGAGCTAACTATACAGGATTACCTGGAAGTGTTCCAACCAATGTGGGCAATGATAATTTGACATGGGAAAAAAATGCTATTGGCAACATCGGGTTAGATTTTGCTCTGTTCAAAGATCGCCTGAATGGTACTATAGAAGTTTACAATCGTAAAACGTCCGACTTACTGTTATCGGTTCCTTTGTCTCTCACATCTGGCTTTGCCGGTCAGAACCAGAATGTGGGTGCGATGACAAATAAAGGAATCGAAATTTCACTGGGCGGTACTCCTGTCAAACTGAAAAATTTTAGCTGGACTATCTCAGCAAATTTTGCCCACAACACGAATAAGGTAACTGAATTATATAGTGGTCGCCCTATTTTAAATAGTTTCCAACAGATAGCAGTAGGACAGGATGCACAAACTTTTTATCTCCGCCAATGGGCAGGTGTTGATCCGGCAAATGGAGATCCTCTCTGGTATACTGATGGAACACGCAAGGCGACAACCAATAATTATTCTACAGCCAAGCTTGGCTACAATGGACAATCTGATCCCAAATATTTCGGATCTGTTACAAACACATTCACATTTAAAGGCTTTTCGCTTTCGGGTCAATTCTATTACAATTTCGGAAACGATGTATATGACATCTGGGATAGATACCTGAATAGCGACGGACTCTATTACGGTTCATTCAACCAGGAAACGGCCCAGTTGGACAGTTGGAAGAAACCAGGCGATAAAACGGATGTTCCTAAGATCATTTATGGTGGCAATAAGAACTCTTACAATCACTCCACGCGCTACCTGTATGATGGCAAGTATATCAGGTTGAGAGATGCCCAAATATCTTATACCTTACCTAAATCAGTGATCAGCAGGGCACACCTTTCAAATGTAACCGTGTATGTAAGGGGAACAAATATTTTAACATTCGATACTGATAAGAGATTGCCATTCGATCCGGAGGCAGGTGAAGCAGCTCAAAGCAATTTTGATGTATTTATTCCTAAAACAATTACGGGTGGAATAAAACTCACATTTTAATTGATAAAATATGAATAGTATGAAACAAACAAACAAGATATATTATTTAATATTGATTGCCGCTTCACTATCCGTGATAAGCTGCAAGAAAAGTTATCTCGAGCAAAAGCCATTTGATTCTCTAACTCCGGACCAGGCTCTCAGCAGTGCCTCCGGGTTGACTAATGCTGTTAATGGCGCTTATTCCGATTTGCGCGCTGTAGCATTATTTGGCAGGGATTTCCCCATTATAGGGGACCTGATGGCGGATAATACATATGTTGAGACAAAAAATTCCGGCAGATATTTGATCCAATACAACTACTCAGTTTCTTCCAGCGATGGAATTGCTTCTGAAGAATGGTCAACTGCTTATACTGGTATCATGCGTGGTAACAGGATAATTGACGCCGACGTTTCGGGAACGGATGTACCGCCAATAAAAGCTGAAGCGTATGCCATTCGTGCATTGCTTTATTTTAAACTGGTAACATTGTTTGCAAAACCCTATACAGATGATCCCAGCGCATTGGGAGTTCCGTTGGTACTTCATTATGATCCCTACGCACTGCCCACACGCAATACCGTTCAGGATGTGTATACCCAGATCGTCAGTGATTTGCAAAAAGCCTTCGCTGATGGGCCAGATTATGGAAACTCGAGCCGCTTTAGCAAATACGCTATGGAAGGGCTGCTGGCAAAGGTTTATCTCTATATGGGTGATAATACAGATGCAAAAGCCGCCGCGGTGGATGTAATTAATAATAGCGGATTTACTCTTGTAGATCCTGCAGATTATAATGGATATTGGGCTGATCCTAGCTTCAGGACGGATATGGTGGAAACCATGTTCGAAGTGGATGCAGACGTAATTAACAACAACGGTTTCGACGATTTTGCAGGCATGTATTTCGATGGCTACAGCGATATTTATGCCTCGTCTGATTTATATAATTTATATAGCAACACAGACGTACGTCAATCGGTGATACAAGCGGGAAATACAAAGGGCGGCGCGGCCGCATATGTGGTTGTAAAATTCCCGAATGCAACTAACGCGGATAGGGACAATATAAAAGTGCTTCGCCTGAGTGAAGTATACCTGATTGCCGCCGAAGCTTCGCTGCCCGGAGATGAGAGCGATGCGCTGACTTACCTGAACGACCTGGTTGCGCAACGCGATCCATCATTTGCAGGCTATAGCTCTACTGGAGCAGCACTGTTGAGTGATATCGTGACAGAAAGAAGGAAAGAGCTGGCATTTGAAGGAGATCGTTTTTCCGATCTAAACAGGCTTAAGATGCCAATCAACAGGGTAAGTAATCCCGGAGCTATTCCGGCGCCGCTTAGTATTGCTTATCCCAGCGATATCAGGCTAGCACCGATCCCATTGATCGAAATCCAGGCTAATCCGAATATCGCGGGTCAGCAAAATCCTGGTTATTAATAGGACGATCGATATCGAATTAAAGGCTGTCATCGAGGTGGCCTTTTTTTATTACTTAATGTTTTATATTTATTTAAATGAATTGACTTATGAAAAGAATTATTCTTTCTCTTTTTTGTTTAACCGCTGTTATTTGCATCAAAGCGCAGGATACCACGTTGACGGAATACGTAGGCACGTATAATTTTCCGGAAGGCAGTCCCGTGGCGTCAGTGGAAGTCAAAATAGAAAATGGAAAGTTGATAGGCAATTCAACTGCCGGGTCATCCGTAATGGAAAGAATTGCAAAGGATACTTTTAGCCTGATTACTTATAATGGCACTGTTTATTTTTTGAGAAACAGTCAAAATAAAGTGGATAGCATTCGTATCCAAACGCAAGACGTACTGCTCGAAGGAAAAAAGCAGGATGTTAATACTCAGCATTCACTTTCAAATATAGAAAGCCTCTATATTTATGAAGCATTGAAAGTAAATTCCAGCAATTTGTCTACGGTCAATTCGGATTGTTTGCCAGTAGCAAGTTCTTTTACTTTATATAAACCAGATTTTATTTCTTCTTCGCCAATAATTACGACAAAAGGGATTGATTTCTTTTCCGCGTACTTGAATTGCTTGTCAAATTTTGCCGGCTCGTGATAAATTTCGCAACGAATATTTTTTTTGCGGAGTTGTTGGGCCAGATCAAAAGTTGTTTTAATTTCTTTTTCTCCTAAATTAAAAAACAGCACCTGCGTTCCTATATAAACATTGTCTGGAAAGAGTCTTAATTCTTCCATTACATCATATATTCGATCCACGCCAAATGAAATTCCAACACCGGGAATGTTTGGCACGCCAAATAATCCTGTCAGATCATCGTACCGGCCTCCTCCACCGATGCTGCCCATCTCTACATCTTTTGCTTTTATCTCTAAAATAGTTCCCGTATAATAATTGAGGCCACGCGCCAGTGTTAAATCAATGATGAGTGATGAGTGATGAGCAGCCCTTTGCGAATAGTCTAAGATGGTTTGCAATTCTCTTATTCCCTGCCTGCCAACTCCGATGTTATCCAGCAGTTGGCTTGCTTTTAAAATTTTTTCTTCGTTATTACCTGAAATCGAAAGATAATTTTCAATGATAGACACCTGGCTCGCAGTCAGTCCGCGTCGCAGCAATTCCTCTTTTACTTTTTCAATTCCGATTTTATCCAATTTATCGATGGCCAGGGTTATGTCCATCATCATTTCACTGCCTGAACTTAATTCAGCCAGCGCGGTTAATACCTTGCGATTATTTATTTTTATTTGAACAGGAACATTCAATTGGTTAAACACTTCAGAATAAATAGCAATCAGTTCCACTTCATTTAAGAGTGAATTGCTTCCTACCACATCTGCGTCGCATTGA
>DASXOT010000393.1:0-2305 GCA_036494065.1 Chitinophagaceae bacterium | reverse complement strand
CGAGGAACGAAGGTGAAAACGCAATTTATAAAGCCATAAAGGATATCGAATGGTTCCAGGCATACCAGTTCCCCAAAGTGTCGGAATTACTGGGGGCGCTAAAGATGACCGTGACGATCATCGACACCGAAAATAAGGCCCACAATGTTATTCCAACAGAATGTCACTTCGTAGCGGACGTGCGGGTAAATGAGCTTTATACTTTTGAAGAAGTAATGGAAGTAATTAAACAGAATATTCAAAGCAGCATTCAACCGAGGGGTTTTCGGCTTCGGTCTTCTTCCATTGCCGTTGATCATCCATTAATTAAAGCAGGCATTGAGCTGGGAAGAACGTACTACGGCTCCCCCACCACTTCCGACAAAGCACTGATGAATTTCCCCGCTTTGAAAATGGGACCCGGCAATTCAGCAAGAAGCCATTCAGCCGATGAATATATTTATATTGAGGAGATAAAAAAGGGCATTGAGTTGTATATTCAATTATTGAGAGGGGTCTTGTAGTTGCTGGTTACCTGTAATTGAATAGTGACTCATTCTGAAATGTATGATATGAAAAACTATAGAGACCTCGATATTTATAATGACGCGAAGAAATTAGCGATTGAGATTTATAAAATGTCTTTAGCACTGCCGAAATTTGAAATGTATGAACAAGGCAGCCAAATCAGTAGATCGTCGAAATCTGTCGTAGCATTGATAATGGAGGGTTATGGGAGAAGAAAATATAAGCAGAATTCATTAAATATCTTGTTTATTCACAAGCTGAATGCGATGAAACAATGATCCGTCTTGTCCTTCTATTTGAAACCGGATCATTGATCGATAAAGAGAAATATGAGGACTTTCGAAACAGGTATGATCTGTTAAGTAAACGAATAAATAAATTTATTCAATGGGTCGAAAATCACTGGAACGTTTTCATTGCACCGGAAACCGGGAACTTGTAACTGGTAACCATTCATGAAACTTTGGCAAAAAAATATCGAATCTTTAAAAGAGGTAGAAAAGTTTACGGTTGGAAGAGATCGCGAATTTGATATCCAATTGGCTCCCTTCGATGTCCTGGGTTCGATAGCTCATGCAAAAATGCTTGCAACTGTTGGCTTACTCACCAAAGCTGAAGCAGATCAACTCGTAGAAGCGCTAAAAGATATTTATAGTTCCACTCAACATTCGACATTCAACATTCAAGACGGCGTTGAAGATATTCATTCGCAAATAGAACTGATGCTCACGGAAAGACTGGGTGATGTAGGCAAAAAAATTCATAGCGCCAGGAGCCGGAACGACCAGGTGCTGGTAGATGTAAAACTTTTTCTGCGGGATGAATTGGAGAAACTGGTAAAAGCCATCCAACCTTTTTTTGATCTTCTGCAGTCACAGAGCGAGAAATATAAACACTACCTGTTTCCAGGCTACACGCATTTGCAGTTGGCCATGCCATCATCATTTGGACTTTGGTTCGGAGCATACGCTGAAAGTTTGGTGGACGATATGATCAGTGTAAAAGCTGCTTATGAAATTGTCAACAAAAATCCTCTTGGTTCGGCAGCTGGCTATGGTTCTTCGTTCCCTATCAATCGAAAAATGACCACTGAATTTTTGGGGTTTGCTGATCTAAACTATAATGTGGTTTATGCGCAAATGGGGCGAGGCAAGACGGAACGAATTGTAGCTATGGCGTTGGCCAATATTGCGGATACGCTAAGCAAGCTGGCTACCGATTCCTGCCTATACCTGAATCAGAACTTTAATTTTATTTCTTTCCCGGCAGAACTCACAACAGGCAGCAGCATTATGCCTCACAAAAAAAATCCGGATGTATTCGAATTGATCCGCTCCCACTGCAATCAAATAAAATCCTTACCCAACGAGATCATGATGATGACCAGTAACCTTCCATCCGGCTATCATCGCGACCTTCAATTGTTGAAGGAACATGTTTTTCCTGCGTTTCAAACGATTCGAGAGTGCTTTGAAATGGCTGGATTGATGCTATCAAATATCGAGATCAGGAAAGATATACTGGAGGATGACAAATACAGGTATCTCTTCAGCGTGGAAGAGGTCAACAAACTCGTTTTACAGGGAGTGCCTTTTCGCGATGCATATAAAAAAATAGGTCTGGATATCGAAGCGGGTAGGTTTAGTTTTAATTCTTCTATTCATCATAGTCACGAGGGTAGCATCGGCAATCTCTGCACTGCTGAAATAAAACAACAGATGCAAAGTATTATTCAATCATTTCCATTTGAAAGGGTTCACTCGGCTATAGAAAAACTGGTAAGCTAACAGGAATAAAC
>DASXOT010000392.1:0-2499 GCA_036494065.1 Chitinophagaceae bacterium | reverse complement strand
CCTGGTTGTGCGGGAAATCATTGATCATCATCAATAGCTGGTAATCCTTAATTTTTCCATCGTTGAGATCTTCCATATTACTGGTGGTATCAAATACAAAACCATTACCGACCGTCAATTCCTTGAAAAATTGAATGGCCGCATCCGCAAAATCAATGTGTGCTTTTTCAACAATGTGGCTGTAAAAAGCCAGTACCTTAAACCTGGGGTACGACTGTCCGAAGCAAATACATGTTGATAGCAGCAATAAAGCGCAGGCACAAACAAAAGCCCGTGTTTGTTTCATTGGAATAAAACTATTTAAAACTGAATGTAGTAAAAATAACTAACCGATAATGAAATCAATCTTTTTGCGCAGCCCAGAAAATAGCATTCCTCAGCAGAGTTGTATAGAATTTATTTTGAAAAAGACCGGGATCATGGCCCATAAAAATATAGATATTCCGTGCTGGAAAATTTTCATTGGTCCATACTACAGGATGATCACCCATTTTTATACTGGAACCGGGAACATAAGATGATTCATCTACCGAGGCCAGCACATGCACGTTAGCACGTGGGCTTTTATCGTAGGTGTACCACTCTTCTTTTTCAATGATAAACTGACGTGGTATATCCTTCATGCATGGATGCCTTGCATCCTCTGTCCTAACCTGTCCCGCTGCGAAAGTCGGGATGTAATTTTTAAATCTTATTCCTCCCATAAAATCAGAGAACCATTGCCACATTGGATATCCATCAAATTCGCCCAGCAGTGTGGCATGATGTAACCCGATCCAACCGCCCTTACCCTTTTGAATATAATCCTCAAAAGCGGCTACAGCGGAAGTCGTCCAGCCATAAGGAGGATAATCAAGTTGTAAGAATAGTTGGTATTTCGCAAGGAAAGGCACATTCACAGAGTCGGTATTCTTTATATAGTCAATTGTAAAATTGCTATCAGCAGCAAGTTTGTTGAGCCAGGGTTGTGCTGCATTTGTAAATTCAAGGTGGTGGCCGCCGTTTTCAAACAGCACCAATACATGAAAGCGGGGTTGAGCAGCAATTGCCTGTAAAAAGAAGAAGGCACCCATAGCTGCGAGTAATTTCTTTTGCATAGATGGTTACAAAACTAAGCCCTTCGTTTGCAAGTAAACATAGGATAACAACAGAAGGAAGATTTACTTATCGATATGGAATGCGTTTTAGCGAAATTGATAACATAATTACTGTACTAACTATTTCTTGAAATGATATTGTATTGGAATGTGGAGTTATTGCAGACAATTGCTTAATGAGATTTATTTATAGTTCATTGAATAACTCATATACCAAATTGATTTTATCGGCAGGTTTGCCGCTTTACGTAGAAGTCCCAATTTCGTAAACATACTACTATTGAAAATGAGCTGGTTATTTTAAATAAAAAATATTTCCTTTAAAATCCTTGCATTAGTAAAACGGTCAATATAAGTTTGGCTTCAGAAAACCACATGTATCCTCGGAAAACTACGATGAGCATCTGTACCATTTACTTCTCAAAAGTTCCTGGATCACGGTACCCTCATCTTGAAAGAAGCTAATCAAATTTTACGAAACCTGGATTTCAAATCAAACCCTATAAAATAAATCCGTATGGATATTTACAAACATAAAGAAACACTCTTGAAATGGATTGGGTCATGCCAAACGGCGCAACAGCTCGATTTGTTTACCAGGATAGTAACAGAATTTGAGCCAACCCGTTTTTACCATAAAATAGTATCTCCTGAGACAGAACTGGTAAAAACAGAACTTTCCGATGCAATCATTGAACAGCGTGTCATTCTTGCCAGTGAGCGAAGGCCCATGCAAGTGACAAATCATTGCCTGCTCATTCCAAATGAACCGGCTATACTACTTTCAGAATAAACTTACGCTCCACGTATTAAGAGGTGAACAAGTTGGCATCGACAATTTTCAAATGCCCCCTGCTGGCTACAATGTTCTTGTTAAAAAAGCAAACCTCCTTAGGCTGAAGGTGTGGATCATACAAGCCGTTTATTTTCCCTCAATCATTTCCTAAATGATATTCTTTCTGTAAAAACTGAATTGTCGATTTTGCATACGTAAATTGTTGGTCCAGCATTGTAACATAAAAATCAATAGTCGCTCCCATCGCGGCCGCATTATTAAACAATATTCGAGGCTGATCCTTATCTTTTGTAATAAACAGAGGTTGAAAGTTCAAAAATTTATAATTGACCGTTGAAAAGATACCTCTGAAGAAAATTTGTTCTTATCTATCCAAAAAGATTGGTCAGCCACTGTTTCAAATACCGACCATGTACTCTTCACAAACAGATAGCAGTCATCTTCCTGTGATTTAATACTCCTGTTCTGTAGCTCGTACAGCATTAAGCTATCTATTACGGCCTGCTTTTTAATTAACCTTAATGGACTTCCGTATGTCAGTTTATTGCTTGTAATCAAATTCACGTTTGTTAAATCGCAAGATGTTATTCGTAAGAGAACTATAAG
>DASXOT010000391.1:0-3369 GCA_036494065.1 Chitinophagaceae bacterium | reverse complement strand
ACTTTATTCAAAAAAATAAAAGCCTTCTCTCCTTATTTTGCAAGCAATGAAGGGGTACTTTTTTATACTTATCTTTTTAACTACGTCATTAATAAAAAAGGTAACCCGAAATTTGTTGACGACCAATTGTACAGCAGGTATTCAAGCTATACTAAAGAACAAAGGACTGTACTTGATTCGTTGAAATACTATTCAAACCTGTCAAACGGAGAAGAAAACCAGGCGCTAAAAAACCTTCACGGGAAAGAGCAGGAATTATTCCTGGTTGAAATTGAAAAAATAAATACCTCTAATCTTTTGCATTTAATAGACAGTCTTTATACTCCGCCCCAATCCGATATCCTGAAGACATTTTTGCTGGCGAAAGCGAAGAATGCCTTTGTCGAGACCTATCCCGAAATAATAAAAAGCATGCAAACCAACTGGTGCAGGGATATCGCCAGGATGGAGTTAAGACAAACTACTCTAAAACAAAAGCAAATTGACAGCCTTCTTGCAAAAGCAACCCGAATAAATGATAACTATTCATTTATCGGACAGCCATTGGAATTTCTTCCATTCAATGCAGATCTTTACAAACTGGATAGTATTAAAGATGTGGATGAATTTATCGTGAACCTAAAATCAAAATTTCCCAACAAAGCCCTGGTTATCGATTTTTGGGCGACCTGGTGTGCTCCCTGTTTAAAAGAACTACCTGTGAGCAAGCAATTGCATGAAGAAAATAAGGATCTCCCGATTGCATTTATTTATATCTGTACTAATTCCAGTTCAAATATCACGGTTTGGAAAAACAAGATAGTAGGATTGCAACTACCCGGTACACATATTTTTGCAGATGATAAACTCGTAACGGAACTTAAAAGCAAATTCGATTTGGCAGGAGCGGGGTTTCCAACATATGTGGTTATAGACGGAAAAGGAAAACTGAAACCAAAGGCAATAGATTGGATGAGCTCCTTAGACAGAGATGGATTAAAAAATGCCGTGGGTCTTTGAAAGAAGTGCTTCCCATCAAGGGTCACAAAGACGTTCTAATAATTTTCTACTCTACTGCTGTTTTACGCCGTTGTGGTATTCGACCTCGATCAATGGCAGAACGATCGCCCAGTTAAAAAACTCAGGAGCTTTCGCCTGATCCGGAATAATAAAGTGGCTAATAAAATTATTTTATTTGGCCAGTTTAATAATGGCACGACGAAGAATATCTCTGAGCTACATGTCTCTTTTTATAAAAGTATGATGCAGCTGGCGAATGAGGTTATTGATTTGACGACATTCAGCAAATCACTAGTAATGGTTTTCCATTTAATGCAGTCTATTAATTGTCATTATTAATTATAATTATAACCGTTTGCTGAATTTTGCGAGGGAAGACGCCGATAGACTCATTAACGCTACGAAAAGAAAGCGAGGCAACGCGGTTTATTTTTCTAAACACAAAACTTATATGCTTTATGCCGGATGATAACTACGTGCGATAATTCCCATCGGAAAAATCTTCGTATCCATCAGTTTCAAGAAAAGCGGCTTTGCAAGATCCGTGAAGATCGGCAGACCCGAGCCCAATATCACAGGATGGGTAGCAAGGAGATATTCGTCGATGAGACCCGTTGCTATGAGGCTTCGCATAAATCCGGCGCCGCCGATTGCCACTATAGGTTTACCTGGCTCCGCTTTGAGTGTCCTGATCTCTTCAGCAAGGTCGCCATTAAACACCCGTGCCCCTGCCCAGGAGGCCGTGGCAGATGACTGTTCCACATCGGAAAAATCGACACCGGCAAATCCTTTTTTGGTAAAGACCGCCTTGGGTATCTCGTTCATCGGGGCTGCGAAAGGCCCGGTTGCAGTGGGCCAATAAGGTGCCATCATTTGAAAGGAACTTCTTCCCATGATGGTAAGCCCGGCATCCCGGACCTGCCCGGCTGACCACGCGAGCGAATCCTGATCTCCTGTCTTGAAGATCCAGTCGTTCTCGCCATTAGGACCGCCGACAAACCCGTCGACGGAAACGGACATCTTCATAATCAACTTTCGCATAACTAAGATTTTGTTTTTGAATAAAGATTTGTTTAAGGAATAGGCAAAATTTTGTCAGTGTTGGGTGACCAGGGTGAGTAAATATTCGTCCAGATTGCACAATGCCGGAAAAAAACTTGTCGTAGATTGGATAGAAGCCAAGAAGAAAAATCAATCCCGGTATAAGAACCCTAGATATTTCAATATCCCTTGTTCCATGATCCAATGTTAGCAGTTCGTGCTTTTGTCGGGAAGTCATTTTTTACATACTTATAGCTTAATTGAAATTGTTCCTATAAAAAGCCATCGAGATACCCTAATATTGTTTTCGTCTGCATCATCAAGCTTACGTGTCCCTGTGAAGGAACAATAGCCAAATACGATTTTGGCATTGGTTCTAAATCAGCAGAAACACCACCACCTAATAATTGATACGTTTTCATCAACTCTATTTTATCCAATCCATCATTGTCGCCTGAGATGAGCAATACTGGCGAAGTAATTCTTGCAATATTGGAGTCACCGCAGTCAAACGACTTTCCTGCAAAATCAATCATTTGTTGTAAGAACTTTTTCCATTTAGTTTTGTCGGGCGCTGTCGCATCGTATGCAGCTTTCAGAGGCGTGTTATCAAAAAATTCAGGCTTAAAATTTTTAAATGCGTTGTTTACAGCTGGTAGCCAACCACTGGTTTTGTAAGTAGAAGAAATAATCACTAATTTTCTTAACCGTTTAGGGTATTGTATTGCGAATTGGTAAGCTACGGAACCGCCCATGCTATATCCTGCAACATCAGCACTATCAACTTTTAAATAGTTCATTACTCCTTCCACATCACTTGCAAGGGTAGCTATGTCTAATTTTCTGTCTGAAAAAGGTGTGCGTCCATGACCCTGAAATTCAATGGCAATTACCTTTCTTGTTTTTGATAATTCTGGTATTAATTGTCCCCAATTCATCTCAATGTTATAAAAAGCACCATGTAGTAAAACGATAGGCATACCCTTACCATATACTTTGTAATAAACTTTAATACCATTGACTGATACATAGCCGCTGTCGTTAGGTTTACTTTGTTGCCCGTTGGACTTCAATACTATAAAAAAAAGCATAGCAATTGCTAATGTCGGTTTGAGAATATTAAATCCTGTAAATACAGTTTTCATTGTGTTACTTTTTTAAAGTGGTTAATAATTTATTTAACACGTTTAATGTCATTGTGAAACCTTCTTTGAAGCCCATTTCCAGCATTTTTTCCAAACGTTCCTGCGATTCATTATAAATAGTAATGCTAACTCTTGTTGTTCCATTTTGTTCGCTAAAATTCAAATCCCAATTTGAACCTGGCAA
>DASXOT010000390.1:0-20591 GCA_036494065.1 Chitinophagaceae bacterium | reverse complement strand
ATCCGTTTGCAGCCAATCCAGGAACCCTTTATTAATTGCGGCACGCAAGCCGTTTACATTATAAGAAATAATGCGCATCAACCAGACTCTTTATTTAAAATTGTAAAGTTAATATCCATATAGAATCCACAAACCGGGATTGAGCGATTTTGAAGAAAACATACAAGCAATGAAAATGTTTCTATTTTTATCGTCTTGAAAGATATGAGCATGAAACAGGCAAAGGACATACGCATTATTCCATCAAAAGAGCAGGTTTACCTGGAGGGACCTAAAAGTCGCGGTTATGAGCTAATTTTCGCATGGACCGTTTTCAAACAATTTATCAAAGGATTCAGAACCCTTCACTTTGTAGGGCCTTGTATAACTGTTTTTGGTTCGGCGAGGTTTAAAGAAGACGATTTTTTTTACGCAAAGGCAAGAGAGTTCGGAAAAAGAATTTCGGATATAGGCTTTACTACAATGACAGGCGGTGGGCCTGGAATTATGGAAGCAGCTAACCGGGGCGCTTTTGAGAGTGGTGGAAGGTCAGTAGGGTGCAATATTCAATTACCATTTGAACAAAAAGTTAATCCTTACGTACAAACTACCATCACGTTCGAACATTTTTTTGTTCGTAAAACAATGCTGATAAAATATTCGTATGCCTTCATTATTATGCCTGGCGGATTCGGAACAATGGACGAATTTTTTGAGACCATCACCCTGGTGCAAACGAAAACGATTACGCAATTTCCTATTGTATTATTCGGAAGGGATTATTACAAAGACCTGATGAAAACGATTGAAGCCATGGCAACACAAGGAACAATTGCCACAGAGGACCTGAAACTGGTTTTATTAACGGATGATGCAGAGGAAGCGATAAATCACATCAAAACCTACATTACTACAAATTATAAAGTGCGCCCACGCAAACGCCTGTGGTGGTTATTTGAAAAAAACTAGCGAAGAAATCAGTAAAAAATTTTACTGCTACATTTAAATTTCTGTTTAACTTCCGCAACGTCAGGTATTAATTAAGGCGCTAAACTGTTACTGACCGCCTATAGTTGATGATCAGAAATATTTCTTCATTTATAAAATTAAAACCCGTATTAGCAGTTGGGTTTTTGTTCTCAGCTTCCAGCCTTTTATTTGGAACTTGGGTAGCCGCCATCCCCGGCATCAAACATCGTCTTGGCTTTACTGACGCGGGACTGGGTCTTTCCTTGCTGCTTTCTCCTCTCGGCGCATTGACAGGCGTTGGGCTTTCGGCAAAACTATTTGGAAAAATACCCGTTGGTAAGTGGATGCTCTTCGGTTATATATCCCTGGGCGTTGTAATGATCTTGCAGATCAATTCTGTCAATCGGCTCATGTTTTGGATCTGCCTGTATTTTTTTGGTATGAATGGTTTTTTAAACGGCGTTTCTGTAAATACAACGGTTGGGTTTCTCGAGGGTAAATATAAACGAAGACTCATGAGCACCTGTCATGGTATGTACAGCTTAGGGGGAGGCATCAGTTCGGCGTTAGCGACTTTTTTTTTCGCATTGAGTTTATCACCACGCCTGCAGGTCGCCATTGTCTCCACATCCATTTGGATAGTTGTTTATTTCAATCGTAATCATTTACTGGCTCATCAGCGAATTATCCACTCGGGATCTGGGCTGAAATTTCCTTCTTTATCAATTCTCAGTATTTCATTTATCTGCATGGTGCTTTTTATGGCGGAAGGTTGTGTGGCCGATTGGAGCGCCATTTATCTTCATGAATCATTGCATGGCACAAAAGAAATAATGGGTCTTGGATACGCAGGATTTTCAGCAGCCATGACGATCGGAAGATTGAACGGTGACGATATCCTTACAAGATTTGGAAATAAGCGGGTTGTAATAACCGGGGCCCTTTTAGCCGCAACCGGTTTTGCTATCGTCGTACTGGCACCCCTTGTTTCCGTCGCCATCGGGGGCTATATATTGATCGGTTTTGGTTGTTGCTGTATCGTACCGGTATTGTTCAGCACATCCGGGAGGATTCCGGGTGTAAGTGCTGTCGAAGGTTTTGCGATGGTGACTACGGGAGGACTGATAGGTTTTTTAACGGGCCCTTCATTGATCGGGATTATCTCACAAAGACTGAACCTTTCTGCTGGCTTGTCATTGCTAATTTTGCTGATGTTAACCGCGGCGTTTGTAGCGTGGCGAAATAAGTTCTTGGGAAGTAAAAAATCAATAACAAAAGAAATGTATTATGACGAACAAATCTTTTAATACGATCATCTTTGATTTGGGTGGTGTGCTCATCGACTGGAATCCCCGTTATGTTTACCGTACCATATTCAAAACAGAGAAAGAAGTAGAATGGTTCTTGGAGAATGTGACCAATTCTGAGTGGAACGAAAACCAGGACGCAGGCTACCCGCTCCACAAAGCCACTGAAGAGCTTGTAGCGAAGCACCCCGAATGGGAGCCTGAGATCAGAGCTTATTATGGACGCTGGCTGGAGATGCTGGGTGATCAATTGCATGAAACGGTAGAAATGCTTGAGCATTTGAAGAAAAGCGGCAAGTATAAGCTATATGCTCTTACCAATTGGAGTGGTGAAACTTTCCCGCATGCGTTAAATCGGTTTGAATTTTTTAAACTGTTTGATGGTATTGTAGTGAGTGGTGACGAAAAGATGAAAAAGCCCTCAGCCGAATTTTACCAGGTATTGCTAAGTCGATATCACATTGACCCTGGCGCCACCATTTTTATTGATGATAGCTTGCGAAATGTCAAAGGTGCCGAAGCCGTTGGTATCACGGGAGTACATTTTCACAACCCGTCGCAGGTAAAGGAAGAATTGCAAAGGCTGGGAATTGAAATCAGATGAAGGCTACGTCCATTTGTGTCAAATGCTTTTTATAAAATCTTCCGCCGTCATTATAGGAATTTCGACTGAAAATCTTATATCAGCGGTATTTCTTTTTTAGAAATCTTGCGTAGTCATTTTTTATTTTTTTTTAAGCTGATACCGTAATTATCACACCAGAAAGACTTTTTACAAGCGGGGAGATATTATTTTCTTTTTCTTCAATAGTTAGTTTGTCGAGGTGATTTTCGACAAGTTTGGAAAGGCTTGCTTTTTCGCCGTGCGTACCTTTTTGCCCTTTCAATCACGGACTTATTTATCGGAAGAGCAAGTTTAATATTCATCAACAGGTTTTACCTGCGAAACTGCAATTTTTTTACGTATCTACCTCTAAGCTGGTTTCTATTCCAGATTGGGCCTCAACCATCTTTCCGCTTCTTCAATATTCATTTCTTTTCTTTTTGCGTAATCTTCTAATTGGTCCCTGGCTATTTTTCCCAAACCAAAATAATGACTTTGTGGATGCGCAATATACCAGCCGCAAACCGAAGCAGGAGGATTCATTGCAAGGCTTTCTGTTAATTCTATACCTATATTATCGGAAACTTTAAGCAGGCCGAATAGCTTTATTTTTTCCGTATGATCCGGGCAGGCCGGATAACCAGGAGCTGGACGAACTCCTTTGTATTCTTCTTTGATCAATTGCTCACTTGTAAGGCTTTCGTTTTGTTCATAACCCCAGAACTCCGTCCTTACTTTCTGATGCAGGCATTCGGCGAAGGCTTCTACAAACCGGTCTGCCAGGATCTGCACCAGGATCTTATTGTATTCATCCTGTTCGGCAGCGAATTTTTCAACATGTTTTTTTGCTCCATGAATAGTGACGGCAAAGGCACCGAAGTAATCCGTCATCTCACCCACATCGTCGTTTTGCTTAATGATTTGTGGTGATGGGCGTATAAAATCAGCCAGCGAGAAATTGGGCTGACCGATAGCCTTTTTTAGTTGCTGGCGAAGGAATTCCAGTCTTACTTCCCCTGCTTCAGTTTTTAGGAAAACGGTATCACGGTTATTGCTTACTGCCGGCCAAAAACCAATCACACCATTAGCGGTGAACCATTTTTCTATGACCAGTTGCTCAACTAATTTTTGTGCATCGTTGAATAATTTTGTTGCTTCTGTGCCAAAGATTTTGTCCGTTAGCACTGCGGGAAATTGCCCCGGCATTTCCCATGCAATAAAGAAAGGACCCCAATCGATAAATTTTGCTATAGTGGAGAGATCAAATGCATTCAACACTTTAACGCCATCGATGGCGGGCTTTACAGGTTTATAATTCTTCCAGTCAAAATACTCTTTCGTTACAACAGCTTCTTCATAAGGGACCAATGATTTTCCTTTCTGTTTATTCAAAAATTGATTCCGCAAACTGTTATACTCAGTTTCTGTCCGTTGGAGAAATAATTTTCTATTCTCTTTATTCAAAAGATTCGTTACTACCGTTACGCTTCGTGAGGCATCTAACACGTGGATAACACCATTATCATATTGCGGTGCAATTTTCACTGCCGTATGCATTCGTGAAGTAGTTGCTCCGCCAATCAGTAATGGCTGTTTCATGTTGCGCCGTTTCATTTCATGCGCCACATGAACCATTTCATCAAGCGAAGGAGTTATCAATCCGCTAAGGCCAATTATATCCGCCTGTTCCTTTTCGGCAGTATCTAGTATCTTATCAGCCGGCACCATTACGCCCAGATCTTTTACCTCGTAACCATTGCAACCTAAAACGACGCCCACTATATTTTTGCCGATATCATGAACATCGCCTTTTACGGTAGCTAAAAGTATCTTAGCCACACTTCCCTTTACTGCGGACGGGTTATTTAATTTCTCTTCCTCGATAAACGGGGTCAGCCACGCCACGGATTTTTTCATGACCCTCGCTGATTTGACAACCTGCGGCAAAAACATTTTGCCTGAGCCGAACAGATCGCCTACTACATTCATTCCATCCATCAGGGGACCTTCGATCACCTCAAGCGGTTTAGGATATTTTTTTCTTGCTTCTTCGGTGTCAACGTCAATGTAATCCGTAATCCCATTGACTAATGAATGTTTCAATCGTTCTTCGACGGATGTATTTCTCCAGGCTTCATCTTTTATTTCAACTTTCCCCTTTGTCTTTACATTTTCGGCAAAGGCGATAAGCTTTTCAGTTGCTTCGTTATTTTCATTGTGCCTGTTCAGGATCACGTCTTCGCATAGATTTCGAAGTTCAGGGTCTATTTCATCATAAATCACCAGTTGCCCCGCATTTACGATACCCATATCCATTCCCGCCTTGATCGCATAATATAGGAATACAGCATGCATGGCTTCGCGAACATGATCATTGCCCCGGAATGAAAAAGAAAGATTACTAACACCACCACTTATTTTTGATAGCGGCATTTTCTGTTTAATGATCTTGGTAGCCTCAATAAAATCTACAGCATAGTTATTATGTTCTTCCAGGCCGGTGGCGATCGCAAAAATGTTGGGATCAAAAATGATATCCTGGGGATCATAGCCGACCTGTTCAGTTAGTATTTGATAGGCTTTGCTGCAGATATTAACTCGTCTTTGGAGAGTGTCCGCCTGGCCTTGTTCATC
The DNA here is from genome assembly GCA_036494065.1 of Chitinophagaceae bacterium. Classification (GTDB taxonomy): domain Bacteria; phylum Bacteroidota; class Bacteroidia; order Chitinophagales; family Chitinophagaceae; genus VBAU01. Next base: position 15,098 of record DASXOT010000390.1, on the reverse strand, counting down.
AAAAGCCATAACTACTACTGAAGCACCATACATTTTGCAGATCTCTGCCTGGTGAATAAATTTCTCCTCTCCTTCTTTCATGGAGATGGAGTTGACGATGCATTTTCCCTGTACACATTTTAATCCTGCCTCGATGATTTCAAACTTTGAGCTATCGATCATCAGCGGGATCTTCGCGATATCTGGTTCACTTTGCACAAGATTGATGAAGAGAGTCATCGCTTTGACTCCATCTAGCAGGGCATCGTCCATGTTCACATCAAGTATCTGCGCTCCGTTTTCAACCTGCTGCCTGGCGACACTTAACGCTTCTTCATATTTATTTTCCCGGACGAGTCGTGCGAATTTTTTTGAGCCTGTAACATTCGTCCTCTCACCGATGTTGACAAAATTGCTCTCAGGCCGAACAACTAATGGCTCCAACCCGCTTAATCTAAGATATGGTTTGATACGTGTCCTCATTTTTTTATGCCGCTAAGGCGCAAAGAGTCGCTAGTTGTAAGAATCATTCTTTTAATCCCATCCTTTATTAATGGAACTGTGAAGTTGACTATAAAGCCGAGACTTTTACCTGTAAGTTTTAAATAACTTAAAAGTTGATCTTTCCAAACTGGATGATAATTTTCCTGAGCTTTTATTTCTACAATTATCAAATCATCAACCAATAAATCGAGACGTAAACCTTCTTCAAAGGTCATATTATCATAAACAATGGCACCTCTTTTTTGAGTCACAAAAGCAATCTCTCTTTTTGTCAATTCATAGGCGAAGCAAGCTTCATAAATTTTCTCTAGCAGACCAGTACCTAAGGTTTTGTGAATTTGGAAAGCCACATCTACGATTTGGTTTCCCGGCCATTCGATATGGTCATCCAATATTTTATTCATTCTTTGCGTTTCTTAGTGCCTTCGCGGCTGAAATATTTTTATGCTTTTTCCAAAGTTGGCAATTCCCTTGGCTTCAGAACTCTCACGTGATCGGCGATGTGTTTGATATGATCAGGCGTAGTGCCACAGCAACCACCTACAATATTTACAAACCCTTCCCTGGCCCATTCTTCGATATAGTGGGCCGTGTCTTCGGGTTGCTCGTCATATTCCCCCATTGCATTTGGCAAACCTGCATTCGGATATGCGGACACATAGCACGCTGCGATTTGCGAAAGCTCTTCAATATGCGGCCTCATTTCCTTTGCTCCTAATGCGCAATTCAATCCAATACTGATTGGTTTTGCATGTATGATTGATGTGTAAAACGCTTCAAGCGTTTGCCCACTTAATGTTCTTCCGCTCGCATCGGTGATCGTTCCGCTGATCATAATCGGTAATTCTTTTTGCTTTGTATCCCTAAAATATTTCTTGATGGCAAAAATGGCCGCCTTCGCATTTAACGTGTCAAAAATTGTTTCGATCAGCAGCAAGTCAACGCCGCCTTCTACTAAACCCGTTACTTGCTCATAGTAGGCACTCACCGCTTCATCAAAGGTCAATGCCCGGTAGCCCGGATTATTTACATCAGGTGATAGTGACAAAGTCTTGTTCGTAGGACCTATGGCACCGGCTACGAACTTCGGATCGTGAGTCGTGAGTCGTGAGCCGTGAGTAAACTCTGTGACCGCTTCTTTTGCAATTTTTGCTGCTTCGAAATTTATTTCATAAGCGAAATCCTGCATTTGATAATCGGCCAATGAAATACGTTGCGCGTTGAACGTATTTGTCTCGAGAATGTCTGCACCTGCCTGCAGGTATTGTTTGTGTATTTCTTTTATAATGCCCGGTCGGGTCAGACAAAGCAAATCGTTGTTCCCTTTAAGATCAGTGGGCCAGTCCTTAAATCGATCTCCACGGTAATCTGCTTCGGCTAATTTATAACGCTGGATCATTGTACCCATCGCACCATCAATAATCAGGATGCGTTCATTAAGCAAATCGCGAATAGTCTTCATAAAACCTCCTTGTTAAATCTTATGATAGTAATGATTTGTGCACCAACTCTACGTTGATGTACCGCAACACGTCAAAAATTGACTGAACTATGTAAACGTTGGAAACTAAAGAGAGAGTTTCTTGGCGTTTATTAGTTCAGTTTTTCTCCCGCCCTGCGGAAGTACAGGCCGAACAATAAACAAATCCGCCTGTGGTGCAAAGTTAGAAGTTAATACTCGAAAAATCAAAAAAGGGATGGTTTGTGAGTCGTCAGTCGTGAGTGTCGATAGTCAATCATGGCAATGACTAATGACAAATGATCGACGATTGGTTTCGCTGTGGACCGTTGACTGTGGACTCTCACGAGTCACGTCTGACGTCTATTTATTGGCTACATAATTTTCAACCGGCAGGCGATTTTGAAGGCTTCTCGCAAGAGTCATCTCATCGGCGTATTCCAGTTCGCCGCCAAAGGCAATGCCCCTGGCGATGGTTGTGACCCGTATGTTTTGAGGTTGTCCCACACCTTCGGATATTTTTCTTTGAATATAATAGATCGTTGTGTCGCCCTGGATCGTCGGATTCAATGCAAAAATGAGTTCTTCTGTTTTTTCCTTCTGAATTCGATTGACGAGCGACTCGATATTGAGTTGATCAGGCCCAATACCATCAAGTGGCGAGATAATGCCGCCCAGCACATGATAAGTTCCGTTATATTGTTGTGTACTTTCAATGGCTATCACGTCGCGTATACTTTCCACAACACAAATGATTTCCTGTTTCCGCATGCTGTTGGCACAAATGGAGCAAATATCACCGTCTGCCACATTAAAGCAACGCTGACAAAATTTTATTTCACTCCGCATTTTGCTGATCACCTCACTAAATTGGGTTACGTCATTGTTATTTTGTTTTAGAAGATGCAGCACTAGGCGCAATGCCGTTTTTTTGCCAATGCCGGGAAGCCTGGCAAATTCGTTCACCGCATTTTCGAGGAGTGATGATGAAAATTGCATCATGCAAAGATAGCCATGAGCTACGAGTTTTGCGGCTGCTAGTGGCGCTTTTTTAGCTCGTAAATGATAATTAAAAAGCTCAAAGCTGAATATCAAACTCATTATCCCAATCAGCCTTGACCGTTATTTTTCGCTTGACAGGTTTTACGATTTCCGGCTGGATACGTTTACCGAAAAATTCACCGGGGTCCCATTTGCCATTCTTGTTTCGATCTTGTAAAATACGGAGATCATAGTCTCCCGGCAAAAAAATCGCCTGGTCCACTCTCGCGGAAATAAGTGGGATGGATTTTATCACATTGTCGTTTTGAATAAATTCGAGTACAGGGTTCAGAGAGGGATCATAACCCCGGAAGCGTAATATCAATGACCCGTAATCAGTCAGTTTTTTTGTTTTAAAGGAAAGGGTGTCTGTTTTTAAAAGTCCTCTTCCCAGTGTATCCACGGCAAAGGTCTTTTCGAGCACGAGGTGGTATAAAGTATTTTCCTTCCATTTGTATTGAAGGGTCAATTCTTTATTCGTAGAATCTGTTAAAAGCTGGTAACCCACAACAGGAGTAAATGTAGTATCCTGGCTGAAGTGAATAAGCGATGTATCCAGATTCTTCAATGGCTGTTCGAACGAAATCTCAAGATTGCTTAAAAGATCCAATTGATTGTTAGATATATTAGTTTGTAATCTGAGTCTCTTCTCTGAATTATTACCTCCGCGCGGTCTTACGCTAATGCCGGGCAATGATGAGGAACGCGACGGAGTTTTTTGCGCCGCGGATTTTTCTCCATAAGCATACAAGATGATGGGTTTGTTATTGCCAGGCACAATGACAGCCGAATCTGCGAAAGCAAACAACTGCTTCTCTGATAAATAACGATGGCCCCCGCCCTGGTCATCGAGGGCATAAACATAAAAAGTATCGGCGGGCAAATGCCGGAAAGTAAAATTTCCCAATGAATCCAAACGGGCAATATAACGTGGTTTTTCATTGACGACGGCTGAATCATCACCATGCTGATGAAGCATTACAGTGAGCGTGGTATCAATTTTTCCTGATTCGGCTAATACGACCCTGCCGGATATTGTCAGTGAATCAAAGCGCGAACCTGTTGCAAACAGGTAAGAAAAATTTCTCGCGATATTTCCTTCATTGACATCTTTGACGGCACGGCCAAAATTCAATGTGTAGGTAGTGTTAGGTTTTAACGAATCCCTTAAACGGATCGTTATCGTTTTCAATTTGGACGAGACTTCCGGATCCTTTTGCGGAAGGGGGGAAACGATAAGATTCTCGCGAACATTATCTAATTGTACATATTCATCAAAGCTCAGCGTAATATGCGTTTCCTTAAAGTTTTTGGAAGAGTCCGGAGGAGATGCTTTAACCAATACAGGAGGAAGCGTGTCCCTCAGTCCGCCGGTTGGTGGAATTATCACGGCGCATCCAACATTGCTGATCACACTGATTGAACTGATTAAAATGATCAAAGCCAGGAATATAAACGAGAGCTTCTTCATTCAGCCTGCAAACTTAGTCTCTTTCAATTATCCTTCGCATTCCGTTTCTCCTAATAATCCTTTAAAACCATCATGGTTCAGCCTCTTCTTCCGGTATCTCGTGCAGAGCAATAGAAAGGTTATTGTTTTTTACAAAATTGCACCAGTGGCAATCTTCCTTGCCACAACCTGTATAAAAGTCATGGTCATGAATTTTATCCCAAACCGTTTTGATCTGATTGGTGACAATCCCGATATCCTGGGGAGTAATAAATACTTTTTCTTTTTTGTAGGTCTTTTTTTTGTCCGGCTCAATAAAATCAAACTCGGAACTGATCACTTTCCATTTCTTCTGTTCATAGTTATCGACAAGCATCTTATAAAAAACGGCCTGCCGCCAGTAATCTCCTCCAATTGGATCCTTGTCAGATGGCGGTTGTAATTTGGATTTTGCTTTGTCGGGGTCACCCGTTTTATAGTCAACAACATTCACCGATCGGCCATCAAATTCGAGTTTGTCCAATTTACCTTTTAACGGCACTTCATTTACCACGATATTTTTTATGCTTCTCTCTATCGCGACGATCTTATTCCAGTTATGAATGTATTTGTCGTAATAGTTATTCAACACATCTCGTCCATATTCCATTCTGCGGGCAAATTGTTCCTGTGTAAAGCTTTCGCGGTGGCGGTTCATGTACCATTCGAAATCCGTGATGAATTCTTCTTTTGCCGGAAATTGCTCATCATTGTCTTGCATTTTCCGGAAAAGCCGCTCTACGGCAAAGTGAACAGACGAGCCGAACTCAGTGGCCTCATTCTTGGGAGAAGGTATTCGAATTAAGTTTTTAAAATAAAACTCGAGGGGGCATTTTAGATAGTTGTTCAATGCAGTTACATTCATCACAAAATTTTCAAGCAACCGATTCACAAATTCCTTTTCTATCTCTTCAATTTGCGGAGCCACCGGCTGGCTAAATTGCAATGCATTAAACTCGGCCAGGACGTTTTCGTCAATAAAAATTTTTTCAGCCTTCAGCTCATGGCTATCCAGGATCTCTGCAATGAACATTGATGGTTCCAGTTCTTTGCCATCATTCTTAAAACAACAATACGAAAGTGTGAGATGTTGTTCTGCCCTCGTCAATGCCACATAAAATAATCGTCGTAGCTCCTCCTCGTCAGTATTGGCCAGTTGAGTAGAAAAAATAGTATCCGGTAATTTATAACCGCCATAGGGCTTTCGCTTTTTTTCCCAGAAAGATGAATTGCATCCTGTGAAAAAAACATGGGTAAACTCAAGTCCCTTGGAACCATGCGCTGTCATAAGATTCACGCCTTTTTCATTGCCAGAGATTTCTGACAGGGGCAATCGCAAACCTTCTTTTTTCATGAGCTCGAGAATGTTGACCAGGTCTTTCAATTGCATTAAGGGATTTCGCGCTGTTTCCTCTTTTATAAAGTCGAATAGACCCGTAAGCACCTGGAGCAACCATAGCTTCTCAGGGCTTTGCATGATATAATTTAATATGCCTGCTTTGCGGATTATGTTTTCAAAGAATGTTTGAAGGGTTACATTGGTAACATCTTTGACCAGCTCCTCCAGTACAAGGCTTACTTTTTTCAGTCCTTCATGCAGACCCTGAGAGAAAAGATCTTTTGGTGGCGCGATTGTTTTTTCATGCAGCAATCGACGAAGAGAACTCGTTTTATCGTCATATTTTTTGTTGGAGGACTCGATGGTAAGTTTAGCAATTTCTATTGCCGGAATATGAAACCAATCGAAATGCAATATTTCAAAAAGCATTTCGTCGCCGCTGTAGGGAATATCATGTTCAGCGGCAAAATAGTCAAGGATCAAAATAATTTTCTGCGCAAAGGGTATCTCAAGAATATTCAGGCTGCGCTTGCTGTAATATGGAATTCTACGCAGTTTGAGATATTGAATTAGTTCATCGCCATATTTGTTTTCTTTATAAATAACGCCGATTCGGTTAGGCGGCACCTCCCGGGCCAGCAATTTTTCAATTTGCAAACAGATGTCAACCATTTCCTGCCGTTGCGTTTCATAAGATTTGATCGTAGGTTGATGGTTAAGATGACTGATCTGGTTATTGGAAGACACAAGTTCCTTACTCAATCCCTCAATTTTCTTCACCAGCCTTTCGTCGTTCCTGTCAATAAGAGCTTTTGAAATATCAAGTATTGGTTGAGTAGAACGATAGTTGTTGACCAATACTACTTTCAGCAGGTCTGCTTTATAAGTGTCAGAGAACTTCAGCATGTTTTCCACGTTGGCTCCCTGGAAACGGTAGATACTTTGGTCGTCATCGCCTACCACAAAAACATTCGGCTTCTCCCAGTAATTAATAAGCAGGTCAACAACTTTATTTTGTGTACCGCTGGTATCCTGGTATTCATCCACGAGTATATACAGGAAACGTTCCTGGTAACTGGCAAGCAGGTTTTTATTTTCTTCGAATGCTTTTATAACCCAGTTGATCATGTCGTCGAAATCATACCTGTTTTTATCCCGCATCATTTGCTGGAAACGATCAAATTCATTGACCGCCGCCCTAAGCTTTTCCATTCTTTCATTTTCTTCTGCTATCTTATCCTTTTTCAGATCGCCGGGATTAAACTCTTTATACTTTCTTTTATAAATGAATTCTTCACGGTTAGGAAGATCAGCCAGGTATTCAGTTATTTTTTCATTGATATATGCCGGCTTCCAGTCTTCCTGCTTCATGATGCTGAAAAGCTTTTGAAGGTTATTGATTTCAAAATAGACATCCCCACGATATCGCTTTAATGGATGATTTTTAGGAAATGAGTCGATTAATTTTTTGAATAATTCAATGCGCTCGAGATCGGAAACCGCGTCAAGCGCCGTTTTCTCAAAAAGTGAGAGGTTATCCTGGATCACCTCATTGCAAAAGGCATGGAAAGTGAAAATGTTAACCTTATACGCGTCAGGACCGATGAATTGGATCAATCTTTTTCGCATAGCCAGCACGCCCGCATCCGTATAAGTGAGACAAAGGATATTTTGCGGGTAGGTGTCAGTCTCTAATAAAATCTTTCCGATTCTACTGGCAAGTATTTGAGTTTTGCCGGTGCCGGGACCCGCAATTACCATTACCGGCCCCTCGATCGCATCAACCGCCTGCCGTTGATGCTCATTGAGTTTTTGATATTCCTCGTTGTATTTTTCCTTAAGAATTTGATTATAGATCGACATTTAAATTTCCAATTTGCCTTTAATTTTTTGACACAGATTGACAGGCATACATGTGCCTGATGAAAAATATGCCGTCATAAATTTTATACCATTCAGCTTTCTGGATAGTATTGTGGTGCTGGCCTTTCATAAAGAAATTAACAGATGCGCCGGGATATTGTTGTGTAAATTTATTGAAATCGACAAAGGCGAAATCTGCTTGCTTGTCGATCCAGTTTTCAAAGCCATTTGCCTTTGGCTTTCGCACTTTCTTAATTGGCGTACCTATTCGGCCCGCACTGCCGTCGTAGGAATCAAATCCCAATACATAGGTTTTTATTGCAGTCGGTTTTATCGAGTCAAAAACGGTACCCATATAATTATATTTATCGGGATATTTAAACCCATAATGCCCCGCGTACTTCGAACATTGAACCCTTTTTTTTCATGAAGATATTTGATGATCCTTGTCTTTGCCAGGAAGGTGGGCGCATCGCCATGATCCTGTTCCCCCAACATCACAATGCGTGAATCACCAATAGCTACGCCCAGCGTCTCGAGATCCGAAAAATCAATTGAATCCGGAACGATCGCCCTGATAGTTGCAGGGCTTTCTTTCACGTAGGTTTTGATATCCTGTGCCGAGCCAATCAGAAACGAAGTTGTTATAAGAACAATTAGTGAAATATGCCGCATGAGGTAGTGGTTGAGGATTGTAACTAAATGTACTTATAATACCAGAAATTATAGACTGAGAATATTATACCTAAAAAAAGAGACCATCGGCGATAGTCTCTTTTTTCATTATTTTTTGAGTTAATCAATCAGCCTGCCCATCATCATCACTGCCGGTTATTGATATTTTGGTATGCAGGTCTCTTGTCCTTGTTCTGCCTATTGGATTATTTGTGAGATTTCCCGAACTCATCGAGGTATCATCGGGCTTCGGACCATACGTATCTTCTTCCGGCAGTACTCTTTTCTTGTCTTTTTTCAAAGGCTGATCTTTCTGTTTTTTATTGTCGTTTTCCATAATACATAAATTTAATGTTCACAATTATTCTTAATTGAAATCAAAAAAACTGCCAATTAAACTTTCGTCGACATCGAATATTTGCCATTAAAGAGCGCAATCATCATAACAATAGTTAATGTGTCTCTGAGCCCCTAAAAATCAGCTGCCAAATTGATTTGAAATGAAGAGCTCGTTTCAAGATTTACCCGAAGCCGTTTATTCGGTTAGATAAAAGATAAAAACTAATAATAGTAAATACTTTTTTTAGGCAAGACATAGTTTATCAATTGTGCGTTATCCACTTTTATCTATTACCCTGGCATTCTCGAAATATATTTCTCTATTTGTTTGATCTGGTCAACGATCTGTGGAGTAGTAGGTTTTAATGCTTTTGATTTTCTGAAGAAATCTTTAGCGGCTCTGAATTCTCTTTTGTTCATCATGATGCTGCACATCTGCAGGTAAGCGGCAGCTTCATTTTCTTTATCTGGCAGCCCTTTGCGCAATGCCTGTCGAATATAACTTTCGGCTTGTCTCAGGTCATTCTTTTGCATGGCCAGCATTCCCATTTGCAGCATGCTGGCACCTTCGGCTTCTTTCATCGGCATGCCAAGATCGAGACCTTTCTTCATCATTTTTTCAGCGCCGTCAAAATCCTGTTTCATCATTGCTACGTTTCCTTTCAGTGTATAAAACACGGAACGAATCGGTTTGTAGAGCAAGCCCGGGAATTTTATGGAGTCCAGAATTTTTTCTGCACCTTCTATATCACCAGCCTCGAGATATTCCTGTATCAGGCGAAGCGGACCAAAAAAGAAATGTCCGAACACTAAAATGACGCCCACGAGATATAGCGGAAAAGCGGGCCAGAAAGAAGCCGAATAGTTTACTGCGCCGCCACCTATAATGAGAATGATACCAATGTATAGCCTGTACTTAATTACCAGGTTGTAAAACTTCATAGTTCAAATTTGAGGACTGCAAAGATAGGCGGAATAGGAGAGACGATAGTGGACAAATAATAGTGAAAAGATAAAAACTAAAAGATAAAAGTTCAATTCACCATTGACAATTCACAAGTAAAAATCAAACAACTAATGGATTCTAATTGCTCATAGCTTGCAGCTCATAGCGTGTGGCTTTCATTCCTCCGTGCGCTTCCTTGCTTCGGTTTCAATTTTCTCCACGGAGCCACAGAGATGATAGTGGACAAATAATAGTGAAAAGATAAAAACTAAAAGATAAAAGTTCAATTCACTATTGACAATTCACAATTGACACGGAAATACCCGGGTGACATGGAGCGGTTAATCAGCATTTTTATTTGTTCGAATGCCGATCATTAAAATGCCGAAGATTAAAAAACTAATTCCCGTGTATAAATTAATTTTTCCCAATACATGGTTCGAGGTAAAGTAATCGATCAATAAAATGAACGCAGCAATTGTAAAAAACAGCCCGATCACAAAATTCAGCTCATTCAGTCGTTTAAACATAGAATCACTCTTAAAAGAAAATTATATTCAGCAATATCGTGATAGCCAATAACACAGTCCCTAATATCACAGGATTCAGATACCATTGCGTTTTTAGTGGAGCCCCTTTTTTTGTTAATGAATAAACAAGACCCTTCAATTCTTCTTCCTTTTTGGGTTTTGTTGCAAGGCTCACGGCAATGGTTGTGATAAAGTTGGCTGCCCATGAAACACCTGCGACGATAAATGCCTGTCCCAACCCGCTACGAATTTCATATAGGTTGGTGATCCATCCGCCCTTTCCCTCCGCAACGGTTAAGCCATGTGTCAATGCGGCTGCCAATGTGCCGGCTAATAACCCCGCAAATGCGCCATGGCCTGTAGTTCTTTTCCAAAACATTCCCAATAAAAAAGTGGCGAATAATGGACCATTCACAAAACTGAAGACCAGCTGTAAGAAATCGTTGATATTATTAAAGCTCCTGGCAATATAGGCCGTAACAATTGAAAAAAGAACGCCTGCAATGGTAACGAACTTTCCAACTCTCAGGTAGTGACGATCCGATTTATTCCTGACGAAATAAGATTGATAGATGTCGTAAGTAAATACAGAATTAAATGCAGTTACGTTACCGGCCATACCGCTCATGAAAGAAGCAATCAATGCAGTGATGCCCACACCCAGCAAACCACTCGGATAATAATGGGCTATCAATGATGGAAGCGTCATGGTATAATCCAGGCCACCAGTCTCGGTCACCGGTATACTGTAGCCTTTCGAATGCAACGCCGGCGTCATCAATGCAATAGCGATTACACCGGGCAGCACGACAATGAGCGGCATCAGCATTTTTGGCAATGCGGCAACGATTGGTGTGCGTTGAGCTGCATTCATGTCCTTTGCGATCATGGCCCGCTGTACCACCAGGAAATCGGTACACCAATAGCCAAATGACATGGCGAATCCCAAACCGAAGATCAGCGACATAAAATTGATGCCCATGGGATTGGTGTTTGCATGACCCATATACTTCCACGCATGCGTCAATGCAGGCTGTAGTTGTGCCTTTATATTTTCCCATCCGCCAGCATCGTGAAGTGCTACTATTACCAGCGGGGATAAACCTAACACAATTAAAAAGAATTGAAGCACTTCATTGTATACAGCACTTGTGAGTCCACCGAGAAACGTATAGATCATTACAATTCCCGCTGCCACCCAGATTGAAATATCAAAATCCCATTTCAATATTACCTGCAGTAGTTTAGCGAGCGCATATAAAGAAATGCCCGAAGAGAACACCGTCATCACCGCGAATGACACTGCATTCAACCCTCTTGTTTTTTCATCGAAACGCAGCTTGAGATATTCGGGAACGCTACGGGCGCGGCTTCCATAATAAAACGGCATCATAAATACGCCCAGGAATACCATCGCGAAAATGGCACCCACCCAATAGAAGTGAACGGTCATGATGCCATACTTGGCGCCCGAAGCCACCATGCCTAATACTTCCTGCGCGCCGAGATTGGCGGAAATAAAAGCAAGACTGGTGATCCATAGCGGAATGTTGCGAGTGCTCCTTAAAAAATCATTGCTCGATTTTATTTTCTTCTTAATGACAAAGCCCACCGCGATCACAAAAGCGAAGTAGAGAATAATGATAAGATAATCGGCAATCGTTAGTTTCATTAAATAAAGTCAAAAGTAAAAATTCAAAAACTGTCAATGGTAAAATCACGAATGTCAAAAAAATAGTGCATTGAAAATATAATTAGTTCGTGCTCCTTCGTGTCTTTGTGCGTTAGTGGCAGAATTTTTTCGAAATAGATAAGGCGTCGACCATAAAAAACTTCCCAAATGAAGATAGAAAAACTAACTTTAAAGGAATAAATTTTGTTTGTCATGTCAACACCGAAAACTGAATTCAATGCGAAAGAAATCAACCCGCTTACAGGCCTTGATGAATGGGAAGAAGATGTATTGAGAAGATATCCCGAAGCGGAAACGATCGCAACAGCAAAATCAACGGAGGAATTCAGAAACTACGACAACCCGGTTCGTGACACGGTTCGTGAATTTTATCGGATGAACCATACCTACCAGACCTATGATTTCGTAAACGAAAAAAGAGATCATTTTCTCCGGTTTAATAAAAAGGAAATGCCAGTCTGGGACGCCTTTCAATTCTTAAATCAGCTTGTTGATGATTCCGATCCTGACACTGACATGGACCAGTTCCAACATTTACTGCAAACTGCCGAAGCCATTCGTGCTGATGGTCATCCGGATTGGATGGTATTGGTAGGACTAATGCATGATATGGGCAAAGTGCTTTGCCTCTTTGGTGAAGCGCAATGGGCTGTGGTGGGAGATACATTTCCTGTGGGTTGCGCTTACTCCGATAAAGTAGTGTACCCGGAATACTTCAAATTAAATCCTGATTTTCAAAACCCGAGTTACCAAACAGAGTCAGGTGTATACGCGAAAAACTGTGGCTTACGAAATGTAAACATGTCCTGGGGTCATGATGAATATGTGTACCAGATGATGAAGGATCATTTGCCTGAACCTGCTCTATATATGTTGCGGTACCATTCATTCTATGCCTGGCATCGCGAAGGCGCCTATGCTCATCTCCTCGATGATCATGACCGCGAAATGCTGAAATGGGTGAAGCTGTTTAATCCTTATGATCTTTATTCCAAGTCTCCCACGCCTCCCGACTGGACGAAGTTGAAAGGATATTATGAAGATCTTGTCGGGAAGTATTTACCTGATACATTAAAATTCTAAGGTTATCCGAATAGTTATTGCAAGACCTCCCTCAAGTGTTGACTACGTCCCATTTCATAAACTTAAATGGTACCAAATTACCAGATGCGGAACTTTTGAGATCGCATCCCAAGTTCAATAATTTTATTTGCCTGGTTTAACAACATGTTTCTTCTTGCCCGGTAGTTTTAGAGCTCTCCTTCGATTTCATCGGCACTGCCCGGTAACGCGGAATATGTGTATTTTGCTGCCTTTCTTTTAAAACCGTTCTTCAAATATGTCAGAAACCGACAAGGATCTTCTTAGTTCAAGAGTACATACATCCAGGCTGCTGGGGCAAAATAAATCATTGGTGCTTCACGGAGGAGGCAATACATCAGTAAAAATTACAGAGAAGAATATTCTGGGCGAAGAGGAAGAAATTCTTTATGTGAAAGGAAGCGGCTGGGACCTGGAGACAATAACGGAACAGGGTTTTTCGCCGGTCCGCATGAATCATCTTAAAAGGCTAGCGCAGTTGGAATCCCTGGCTGATTCTGCCATGCTCAACGAATTGGTGACTCACCTGACAAGATCGTCGGCGCCTGTCCCCTCTGTTGAAGCCATACTGCATGCCTTGATACCCTACCGGTATGTGGACCATACACACGCCGATGCAGTGATTGCTATTTCAAATTCTGTTAATGGAGAAAAAATAATCCGCGAGTTATACGGCAACCGGGTCGTTTATGTTCCTTATGTTATGCCCGGATTCAATTTATCCAGGCAGTGCGCTCAGCAATTGGGGCATGAATTAACTGATGATACAACTGGTATTATATTATTGAACCACGGCATTTTTTCGTTTGGTGAAACAGCAGATGAATCTTACAACAGGATGATTGACCTGGTGGGCATAGCAGAAAAGTTTCTGGAAAAAAATACAAAAACGATTTCTGTTTCAATTCCGGGAAAAAATAAAGATGTGAGTATGGACCTGATTCAATTGCGAAAGAAAATTTCATCAGTTGCCCGTTTTCCTGTCATCATGAAAAGGGTTTCCGATAATAAAAGCATGCAGTTTTGTAATCGTTCTGATCTTTCAATTATTTCTCAACAAGGTCCCGCAACTCCTGATCATGTGATCCGCACAAAAAGACTTCCGTTGGTGGGAAAGGATGTGGATGCCTATGCCGAGATTTATAAAAAATATTTTTCCGAGAACGAACCTTTGGCAAGAGAAAGGAAGAAAATGCTTGATCCGGCTCCAAGGATTGTGCTCGACCCGGAACTGGGATTGTGTACCATTGGTGTAACTGCAAAAGATGCGCAGATAGCAGCGGATATCTATTCGCATACAATCGATATTATTTCCCAGGCAACTGAATTAGGGGGTTACAAAGCCTTATCCGCGAAAGATATTTTTGATGTGGAATACTGGGAACTTGAACAGGCTAAGCTTGCTAAAGCGGGTAAGAAACCTGAATTTGCCGGGGAAATTGCATTGATCACAGGCGCCGCTTCCGGAATCGGTAAAGCATGTGTAACATCGTTTTTGAAACGGGGAGCGGCTGTTGTGGGACTTGATATCAACCCGGCGATAAAAAAACTCTTTACTAATGATGCATTTTTGGGTATTGAATGCGATGTGACTTCAGAATCTGAATTGAAAAAAGCATTGCAAATAACAGCCGATACTTTTGGTGGTCTTGACATGCTTATCCTGAACGCTGGTATGTTTCCTGCAAGCAGTAGTATTGATTCATTAAAAACAGAAACCTGGCGGCAGGTAATGAATATAAATGTCGATGCAAATTTTATCCTATTGAGGGAATCTTTTCCATTTTTAAAATCAGCTCCCAATAGGGGGCGGGTAGTTATTATCGGCTCAAAAAATGTATCAGCACCGGGTCCGGGAGTGGGCGCTTACTCTGCATCAAAGGCTGCATTGAATCAGCTGGCACGTGTTGCCGCCCTGGAATGGGGAAAGGAAGGCATCAGGGTTAATTCTGTTCACCCGAATGCAGTGTTCGATACGGGGCTATGGACAGATGAAATTTTGAAAGCAAGGGCCTCTAATTATGGTCTCACCGTGGAGCAATACAAGAGAAACAATATTCTTCACACTGAGATCACTAGCGGGGATGTGAGTGAAATTGTTGTTGAATTGTGCGGCAATCTTTTTTCGAAAACAACAGGA
>DASXOT010000389.1:0-9508 GCA_036494065.1 Chitinophagaceae bacterium | reverse complement strand
CGACTTTGCACAGTTGGCATACGCATCGCAAAGCGCGGCTGTTAAAGAAATGTTTGTTACAAAAGCGGAATATTCAAACGGTCCGTTAAACTGGAATCCTACATTAACGACGTTGGACAACATAAGAAATGTTTTCGCCAGCCGATTGGTGCAAAAGGGTTATCCTCAAAATCTGACACGGCACGCAGTGTCTTTTGGAAGAGGTAACAACATAACTGGAACTAAGCAGGCGGGTAACGGTGCCCAATGGGGGAATTTTGTTCCAGGCTCAGAAATATTCGACGGAAATGTAACATATATTCTTGCAAACTTTACCGCTTCTGCATTTGCAGTCCCTGAAAACGGCAATTCCACGTATATATGCCGATATCGTTATTTTGGATATAAAGTTGTAAAATTATTCAATGTAGTGTTCGGCGGAATTACAATACCAACCTTGCGCGTTCGTAATTTCAAGTACACGAGCCAGTATCCTTATGATGATGCGCCGGGTGGTTATGAGACCACCCAATCGCAATTTGTAGATCGTTTCAATCCAATTAACGGTTTGGCGGGGCATGCTTCAAATGAAGGCCATCACGGACATGATCTCATTCCGATGGTCAGCGCACTTGATTTGAAAAATCAAGGATATAGCTCATCCAATGCATGGCAAAGCAATAATCTTTATTACAATGTGGATAACAATATTCTAAACCCTGGACAGGTTGCAGGAAATACCATTTCATCGACTTTATCGCCGTTTAACGACGTAATGACTTACACCTCCGATTGCTCGGTTGTTTCTTGCCAGGGTTTCAGTGATCAAGATGCTGATGGAGATGGTTTGTTGGATGCGGAGGGTGCTAATTGGAATTTATATCATAATGGAGGTATCTCAAATCAAGCTTCAAATTTTATTCAAAGAAAGATTTTAAATGCTGTACCGGGGACAACTTGCCCCGGAATTTGCTCAGTTAATTATAGTATTGGCGGACCTACGACACTTTGTTCTTCAGCCAATGCAATTTTCCAGGTTACCGGCCCTACTACTAACGGGTTGAATATATTATGGGAAAGCGAGGGAGGAAAATTTCAGGTAGTAGCTGGCCAAGGAACACCACAGATGACGGCCAAATTGCTTGCTACCGGCGCCGACTTTGTTAGAGCAACATTGACTAACACCTGCGGGTCGCAAAGAATTATTAGATATTCGATCAGACTGGGAGGCTTCGGCAGCTCTGATTACCCGATAAGTGGCCCTTCGTCCGGGTGCAAAAATCAAAATTTTAGTTTTAGCACGGTCACCCTTCCAGGTGCAACTAACTATCAATGGACATGGTCATCAAATATGACATTCCAATCAGGACAAGGAACTCCAAATCTTTCATTAAGGTCGGGCACGAGTACTGGCAATGCTCAGATAACAGTACGAGTTGCAAATGCTTGCGATGCAGGCGGTAGTCCGGCGATAAAGTTTTTTACAATCAATAATTGTGGATTTGCAATTGATGTTGACCCCAATCCTTCTAGTACCACTATAAATATATCTGTTAGCTCAGCAAATGAAACGCCTTTAAACGCTGATGCTAGCACATCTCTGGCGAATAGAATATATCAAATCAAAATTGTCGATCAGTCAGGAAATATTAAGGTGTTGAATGACTATTCTGCGGGCGTTAGCAATGTTACTATAAACATAGCAAATTTAATATCCGGCGTTTACACTGTGTTAGCATTTAATGGCGTTGAATATAGCTCAAAGCAAGTTGTTAAACAATAAATAAGATAAGAGGCAGAGCTTCTACCGCTGCCTCTTCCAGAATATCAAATGTAAAGTTTGATTATAAAGACTTGCGATTGTCCAGTATGACATTCGCAAGTCTTTTTTTGCAACTCTTTCTCTGTTCATCGCTGGGTAAGGCTCGTCTTCCAAGATAATTTTCTAAAGCTATGCCAATTGTTGTTCGAGGCTAACAATTCTGAGTTGTGACTGTTCGTATAAGCTCTTGTACTCTATACAGGATGCGCCTTACATGAAGGGCAAGGATGTCCACCCACCGGTAATTTTCGAAAAATCTTTATCAACAAACGGAGCTCTGATGTTGATATCGGTTTCGATATTTTATTACTTTCAATGAGATCCCGTGTAAAATAAAATTCAACTGATCCGTTGTGATCTGAATGCTCTTTGCGTCCACGTCAAAAGCCGGAATTTCAAAGGTCCCTTTCTCCAGCCTTCGATAAAAAATAGTAAACCCGCCTTTTTCCCACACCAATAGCTTTATGTGTGTACGTGGCCTGTTAATGAAAACAAATGCATCGCCATCATTACCCGTTTACCCAACTCGTTCTGAAGGATGTCGCACATTGAATGAAAATCTTTCCGCATATCGGCCTCTTTATGGTAAAGATCGTGGTTGCGGTAGTCGCCTAGATTTATCAGGCTACTCATAGCAGAAGTTCTTTCAGGTAAGAAGCAGAAACGAATGGGTAAATTTTTATCACTTTCATCTCAGCAAAATAAAGCCACCTTTGCCCCTTCATTCCTGTTGACATGTAACTCAGTAAAGCCTGCCAAAAGTATTTGCTCAACGCGCTTACTCCCATACATGCTTTGCCATTTATGAAAAGTAACGCTGCTGATATTGTGCAAGACGCAAAATTCTTTTACGCTGACGCCCGCTTTTTCAAATTCATCAAGCTGTTACCTGCTGTTTGCTTCGCTTGGCCCGAGGTTTCCCATTCGGAATTTGTTCTACCAGCCAAAACCATCCCGGCTTTACTTCTGAAACAAGATATAATTGGCCAGACGATCATATTGCTTACGGCTTCTTCCAGCATCATTTTTTCCGATAAGCATCCAATCCACATTCCAGCCAACCCGCAAATTCGCCCGGACTCGGCGTATATCCTTTGGTTTTAGTGAGCGCTTTCTCATCAGTACTTACAACAGCATACTGTGGTTGAGACGCTTTATGAAAATTCTCCAATTGAAAATTGGACCATTTATCCCCGACAGTTGTAATACCAGTTTGCGTTCCATCTCCTGACGTATAAACCATTCTTTGCTCAATGGGCAACTTCCGTTTTTCATCAACGTACAAAGAAACCACTACAAACTCATTTCGCATGAGACTATCTACTACCGGATCAGTCCAAACCGCCTCTTCCATCCTCCGACAATTAACACACGCCCACCCCGTAAAATCAATCAATATAGGCTTATTTTCTTTTTTCGCTCTCTCCAAAGCGGTTTCATAATCCCTCAATGGTTCGAACCCACGTTTGCAATTAACAGGATCTGAATAAATGCTGTAACACATTGGCGGAGGAAAGCCGCTTATCAGTTTCAGATTTGCCCATTTCGTATTAGTGACACCAGGCAGTAGATAAATGGTCGCGGCAAAAAATAAAATGATGAACCCGATCCGTAACCCCGAAAATCTTTTTATCGGTGTATCGTGCGGGAAACGGATTTTGCCAAACAGGTATAAAAGAATAGCAAGGCCAACGATGATCCATAGAGCCATAAAAGTTTCACGCCTTAATAAGCCCCATTGCTTGACCAGGTCAGCGTTGGATAGAAATTTTATCGCCATTGCGATTTCCAAAAACCCGAGTACAACTTTTACTGAATTGAGCCACCCGCCCGATTTAGGCAGGGATTGAAGCCAATTGGGAAAAATTGCAAACACGGTAAATGGCAATGCCAGGGCGAACCCAAATCCTGCCAGTCCTGCTGTCAGTGGCCATGATCCCTTCGCTGCAGTTCCGGCTAACAGCGAACCAAGTATAGGACCTGTGCATGAAAAGGAAACGATTGCGAGGGTAAAGGCCATGAAAAATATACCAATGGTATTCAATCCCGAGCGTGCACCCGCTTTGTTAGCAAAGCCCGAAGGAAGGGTAATCTCAAAATATCCAAAGAACGAGATGGCGAAGAAAATAAAAATGGCGAAGAAAAATAAATTCAACCAGACATTGGTCGAAAATTCATTTAACACTTGCGGCGAAGCATGAAAAATATGAAACGGTAAACTCAGTAAAACATAGATCAGAAAAATGGACAATCCATATATAAAGGCATTAAATATCCCTTTTTTCCGGCTTTGCCCCTTTTTGGTAAAGAAAGAAACAGTAAGTGGTATCATCGGAAATACGCAAGGAGTTAACAAAGCGATAAATCCCCCCAGCAATCCTAAAATAAAAATATTCAGCATGCTTTCATTTTCAGTCGAATCATCACCACAGTTACTGACTGGATGGTTAATATCAATGCTGGAAATTTTTATCCTGGTTGAGGAAACAACTCCTCCTTCTAAAGAAACATTGAATGGAAAATTGCCTGTATAAAATTCATCGTTGCGTCCATAGCTGAACGTCATTTCGCCCTGCAGTTTTGCCGGGATTACGCCTTTGATCTTGACAGCTTTTGTCCATTGCGTTTCTCCCTCGTACACTTTAACTCTCCAGTCTTCGAAAACATGACTGTCAAATTCTTTTGAACTTCCATTCTCTCCAAAATCTTTTTCCTGGTTAATGGCTGAATCACCAAATTTTATTTCTGTTGTAGCAAGATCAGGTTTTTTTTGAACGGGGGAATACAGTTGCCATCCGGGAACACCGGTTGTCGAAAATATCAACTCATATTTTCCTTCACCGGTTTTTCTTGACGAAACACTCCAGTTATAATTTGCAGAATCCTGTGAAAAAAGATAAATGCTAAGAAAAATAAATACTGCGGTGAGAGAAACGGTTCGGATAATTTGATTCATTACTCAGCTCTTTTAAAAACGAAACGAGCCTTTAGCCAAAGCTCGTTCAGGATTTTTTATCAGCGAAACCGGCTCAGTTCAAAGTCACATTGAAATTAACCGTTTTCGGCGGTAAACATTTTTTATCATTGCAGGTTTGAAACTCTACTGTTCCTGAAACATTGGTCTTCGCACCCGATTTGACTTTCACGATCTGCACAAAATCTACTTTCTCGGAATATTGGTTAGCGGAAATACTCAGCTTAGTGTCTTTAAATTTCTCCATATTTCCCACTTCTTTTACTTTCCCATCTTCGGTCAGTAAAGGATTAGTAGTAAACTTAACATCAGTCGGGATCGCGATCGCATCATCAGGTTGCTGCTGCGAATAAATATGCCATCCTGATTGGATATCAGCCGTGAGATGCAGCTCGAAAGTTTTATCGGCTATTTTTTTGCTGGTAAAAGACCAACTTACCGGATTTTGACCGTGTACAAAACCACACAACATAACTAATACTACAAATCCCAAAAACTTTTTCATCAGATAAATGTTTTCAAAGACAAAAATCTTCTTTTAAGTTCTATTTTCCTGTTAAACTTTTTTAACCGCCATCCCATCTTCGTAAACTATTGGTTCACTAACTGTTCCGACATCAAAAGGTTTTTCAGCACTTCTCTCCCATCGGTATTACCCAATGCAACGGAACAAGCCCGCTCAGGGTGCGGCATCATGGCAAAAACATTGCGGGTTGCGTTGCAAATACCAGCTATGTTTCTCAGCGAACCATTGGGATTGGCTCCCGCAGTTATATCGCCATCTTCATCGCAATACCTAAAAATAACCTGGTCGTTTGATTCCAATTCATCAAGCGTCTTTTCATCGGCATGGAATCTTCCTTCACCATGTGCAATAGGTATTTTAAAAATATGGTCAGCACTATCTTTTATAAATACATTTTTTCCAATAAACTGTTGGTTTGCATTCCGAAGGAGAACGCCGGGCAATAAATGAGACTCGCATAGAATTTGAAACCCATTGCAGATACCCAGTACTTTGCCGCCCAATCTTGCAAAATCAATTACACTTTGCATCATGGGACTAAACCGTGCAATAGCTCCGCAACGGAGATAATCGCCATAGGAAAAGCCGCCTGGCAGTATTATACAATCTTCAGTCGAGAACATACCCAGGTCTTTATCCTTGTGCCAAAGCATGATAGCCTCCTTCTCAAGATCATGCGTGAGTGCATCATAAATATCCCTGTCACAATTAGAGCCCGGAAAAACGACAACACCAAATTTCATAAAGTCATTTTAGATTACCCAAAGATAAAGATGATGGACGACAGTGATATTTAGCTCCCGGCGATGTTTATAAATTTTTACCAACCTGGTCCCCTGTATTGATATAACAACACAAAGGCTACTGATACCCAAAAGAGTATTAAAGGAAATAGTTTTTTGGGAGGATAAAAATAGGTGCAGGCGTGAAAAGCGGAAAAAGGAACAGCGGCCATCACCCAATTTTCAAATGTGTTGGTGGTATTGACGAAGGGGACAAATATGGCTACCAGCAAATAGATAAGCAGAATGCTCCAGGCTTTACGTACCTGTATCAGCATACGCCGGAGGTTGTCCTGCACAAAATAGCCGCCAGCCAAAAAAGGGACCATTAGCAACAGTGCACTAATTGCCAGCCATATCGATTGCTCGAGCGATGGCACGCTGACCGTTAGATAAGGTAGTATTTTATTAAGCTGCCATTGACCGCTTAGAAAAACATAAACACCATAGAAATAGTAAGGCGAAGTAATGCCCAGCAGGCAGAGTAGCCATTCATTGATCCGAAAGGGTCGCATGACCATTAATGCAAACAAAACCCATATGATAAAAGTAACTGACGGGAAAAAGATGAGGCTGCAAAACCCTATTAGAAGCCCGGCATTAAATATCATTCCCTTTCCCCTGGGGTGATTGTAGATCCGGAAAAGCCAACCCAACACGAAAATGAGCAGTGTATTGATCAGCAAGGGTGATGAAAAATAATTCCATTCGGCAAAAAAAGAAGTAATAAGCATGTACGACATACCGGGTAAATAATTCGACCGGTTCATCATCCGGTAATTATTGATCAGCCGTGTCAACGAAACAGCTTGCGTAAACAACAGGATGAATGCCAGCAATGGATATATGACCGGGGAGGTCTTTCCCGTAGGCTCCAAAAATCTTACAATCGCGTGAAACAAAAAACCATCCTTAGGCTGAATGGTGGTTATATGAGGATGCAGGAACATTGGCAATTTTATCAGAAGGCCAAATACCAGCAGCCATAAAATATTAGCAGGTGTTTTTTGTTTAAAAATACCTATCACGGATATGGATTATATTGGTTTGTTTAGTTAAAATTCAATTTTTGCAAAGCAAATTTCATTCCTGTACGTACATGGAACAATCAGTTGATGTGCGCTTACCTGTTTGCCGTACTTCGCCATGAATTCATATCCCTTATCCAGGTTTTTCAAAGTTGGATTGCGGTTGATCTCCCCATTTGGCGCCACCGTATAATCATTTAGCAAATTGACACGACGCTCTTCCATGTTGAACAGTAAATGAAGCTGGCCACCTGTATTCATCAGCTGGTAGGAGATCAGATCATCGCTTTCATCATCAAATTGCTCCTTTGCTACTACATTATTCCACTGGAGTTTCCCGTCCTTGTCAAAAGAAAGCAAAACAATATTATCGGCATGGTAGCGGACATTCTGAGAGTTATTATAAAATCTCGAACGGTACCATAAACTATTGTAATAAGGAGAATAAGAGTAATAATCGTAAGGACTGTAAAATGGCGATCCATAAAGATAATCCCACCGGTTCCAGCTATTGTATCTCGACGTTGTATAAAAGGCTTCGCTGCCAATAATAAAGCCTCCATCTCTTTTAATAATAATGTTCCTGATAAAATAGTCATTGAAAGCAGATTTTATGTTCGCATCGCCTTTTGCATCTCTTCTTAATTCATCACCAAAGCTCACCGTGTTTTCCATTTGTGTTCTTCCAGTTCCCTTATCCCATACATAAAAATAGAAACCGTCAATATTGCCGTGTCGCTCCTTATAATAGAAGGAGGTAATAAAATAACGCTTATTAAAATTGTCAACTTTTATGTGCAGCTCGTCCAGGTATTTTTTGTCGAGATTAAGATCATTCATGGCGAAAGCGTCTCCCTGTGCAGATTTAATCACCAGTGATGCCCGGCTAATGATATCGCTATTCTCGCGGTAAAACTTTGTAAACACGAAATCACCGTCATTGTCAACGTAAAATTCATCCAGGTATTCATTGTGATCTTCCATTGGCATTACCAACTCACTTCTTTTTAGCAGTCGCAAGCTATCATCGAAGAGATTGGTGGTGACCAGGTATTTATCCCTGTTCTTACTGTTAATCTTAAAGACCATGATCTTGCTCTTGTCTTCGCTCGTAACCACGCTGTAAATTTTATTGTTGGCTGCAAATCCCAGGTGGGTGGTATCGAGGCGAATAACATCCGAAATCTTTTTTGCATTTCCATCTACTTTCACGGCTTCACAATAGACAGTATTTCTCCGCTGGTACTGGTAGATCGCGTAAAAAAAATCATTGTAGGGGAAAAAATCTACGTTGATCAGCCTTTCTTCCGGCATATAATCCTGATCTACTTTCGCCAACCCCTTCATATCGTTGTCGAGTACGGTTATCCAATTTTTGTTATGCAGGTTTTTATATAAAAGAAAATTACCGCCGATCTTTCCAATGATTTCAAAGTTCATCCGCCGATTGTCGTCTCTATCAGGGTCGGAATACACTATCCTTTGAGCCTCCAAAAAGTAACTGCAAACAAAAACTCCCATCACTACAAAAAGCAATCGCTTGCTAAACATAAAACTTTGATTTTTTGCTTATTAAAATTAAAGATTGCCAACAAAATTCCCTCTTTTATTTTGTTCGTAATGTAAGCGTCTTGTTAATTACAGGATGAGTGATAAAAAATTGAACCTGAAGTTGTTTGAATTATTTCGCATAAATTTATAGGTTTTCAAAGTTTATTGCCTGACGATTATTTTTGGGTATACATTTGCAGATACGTCGGCCAAATTATATTTGTACCAGCTTTTGAAGACGTTTCTGACGATGAGCCATAGGTTTAAATAAAGATCCAAAGTGAGAATACCGACCAATAGAGTCACCTTCGCGGGGCTAATTATCGCACTCGGAATTATTTACGGTGACATAGGCACTTCACCTCTTTACGTTTTAAACGCCATTATAAATGGAAAAGTCATTAATGAAAGCCTGATCCTGGGAGGCCTTTCCTGCATTATCTGGACGCTTACACTTCAAACTACCATTAAATATGTAATACTAACTCTCCGTGCCGACAACAGGGGTGAAGGCGGAATATTTTCATTGTATGCATTGGTGAGAAGACAGCGGCGATGGCTCGTGCTACCCGCTATGCTCGGTGGCGCAGCATTGATTGCTGATGGAATGATCACGCCGCCAATCTCAGTTACTTCTGCAGTGGAAGGTTTGCGGCAGCTACCCGGCAGCGGGCAAATCGGCGACTGGACCATCATATATATAGTGCTGGCCATTCTTACCATTTTATTTTTTCTTCAACAGTTTGGTACCGCCTCTATCGGGAAACTGTTTGGGCCAATCATGTCGATTTGGTTTATTATGCTTGGAGTGATCGGCATCAGCCATCTTTCCGATGATTGGTATAT
>DASXOT010000388.1:0-4719 GCA_036494065.1 Chitinophagaceae bacterium | reverse complement strand
ATCCTTCATTCATCCTACCTGACAAACCAGGAAGAATTGGAAATAATAGATTATTGGGATCAATTGCTTGAAAGAAATCAACGAAAAGTCCTTGCCCCGATACTCAATTGTGAAGAAGCCCTGCTCGATAAAGTAATAACGCTCGAAGGCGTTGAGATTCAAAAAAATTATTCTTCTACCGATCCGAATGGTTTTTACATCAATGCCCGGGTCACGGATAACTCAATATTGCCGGAATTGCAAACGGCGATCATGCATGGCCTCACCAATACCGGCTATGTAAAACAGAAAGCTTCTGAAAAGAGTGAGGATCTGCAGGAACTCATTAACAAAGCCAATACGGAAGTTGCCCGGCTCGACTCGCTAAAAAAAACTATTGAAAATACCGTCACAAAAAATCCGGGCTCTATTTTGAGCATCGAAAGCATAAACAAGAACCTGGTTGATATGAATGAAAAACTGGTTGCTTACAAGACGGAACTGAGATCGCTAAGTCCGATACAATTGTTACAGGGCTTTATTCCGCTGAATACTCCCGTAAGCAGGAGCTTAAAAACGTCGATCCTGCTGGGAGTTCTTGTATGTCTTTCCATTGCCTATATTTTTTCGTTGTTAAAATATGTAGAAGATCGATTGAAAAAAAGACTGAGGTCAAATGCCGGAGACGCAACATAATTTTTTATCGCGATTGCTTTTCATTTTATATCTCGCTTTTTGCATAAGCATGATCTTCGCATTCAGGGCAATTAGTAGTATTACCATTCCATTCATTTTGCTGACCGGCCTTATCAAAAATAAAATAGAACAGAAAAGATTTTTAAATACAAATCTGAAAAATCCTTTGATCATCACAGGCTGCCTGCTCTTTGTAGTACAGGGGATTTCGCTATTATATGCAAATGATGTTAACCAGGGATGGAGAAATATTCTACTAAAATCATTGGTCATTGTCGTCCCTGCATCGATTCTGTGTTGTGACTATATTACCCAAACAACGAGAAAGTCGATCCTAAGATGGTACTGCATAGCTCTTTTAGTGGCTTGCGTTTTCGCGATCTATACAGCCATGAGGAATTATTTTACACTTCACAGCTATTCAGTATTCCTATACCATGCGCTCGTTTCTATTTATTCGGGACACGCAATCCAATTTTCCATACTTGTATTTGTTGCCCTGGTATATTTATTTGAAATGCTAATCAGGAGAGAAATCTTTCTGAAAAAAGCTTTTCATCCATTCCTCATTTGCTTTTTTATAATCTTTCTCTTTCTTCTTTCGTCGAAGCTGGTTATCGCATTCTTCCTGGTATATTTTATTTCTTCTATGATACGGCTCTATAGGCTTAGCTTTTTCAATAAAGTACTTGTCATTTCTGCATTGGGCGTGATATTGATCTCTGCATCGCTAATTCTATTAATCCCTAATCGGATAAATAACCGCTTCAAAGAAATAGCGGACACTAATTTTGGTTTCCTGAACCAGGAAAAATATAACCCTGGCGAATATTTCAATGGCCTTCAATTCAGAATGCTACAATGGCGGTTTGTACCACAAATATTAAATGAGAAAAAAGCATGGCTGACAGGTGTAAGCATCGGTGATGCGCAATCATACCTGAATCAAAAATATATTTCAGCGGATATGTACATCGGCACGCCGGCAAGGCATGATAAAGGTTTTATCGGCTACAACACTCACGATGAATTTCTCGAAGCACTCCTACAAACGGGCATACCGGGTCTTCTGATATTCTTACTATTTATTATTACCTTATTGGCGAGGGCCTGGAAAGTAAGGACACCGGAAATCATATTTACCACCGTTTTACTGGTGATTTATAGTTTTACCGAATCTGTTCTTGAATCGCAGTATTCATTGCTGATTTTTTTATTTTTTCCCCTGTTTTTTTATGCAGGTAAAAAAAATATCCAGTCTTGAAAAACATATTAAAAGATACATGGACAGTCCTGGAAAGAAAGGAGAGAAAACAATTCATTGTTTTAAGTCTGCTGGATATTTTCATCAGTGTAGTTGATATCCTGTCGTTAGCGCTGCTTTTATGGATCATTAAATTTTATATACAGCCAACGCAGACCAACCTGGGGTTGCTGCCCGCCTGGTTAAGAAAACAGGACTCCATCTCATTTATAATGATTTTCTTTTTCTTATTTGCAATAAAGAATATAAGTGCATTTTTCATTGCAAAAGCTCAATACCGGTTTATTGGCAGCATCGCCGTCCGCATTTCAAGGAATAACTTATGGAACTATCAGCATGGAAGTTTTGAGGATTTCGTTAATGTCGACTCATCTGTATATATCCGGAAAATTTCACTACAGCCTTTCGAATTTTGTCAGTTTATCCTGGCCGGAATCCAGCAAATCATTACTCAATCATTCCTGATCCTCCTAACTATTATTGCCATCGTGCTGTTTAATGCCAAATTATTCCTACTTCTCCTTGTGATATTGCTACCGCCGGTAATTCTTGTCTTCTATTTCATTAAGAAACGACTGAACATTGCCAAAATGAACATACGATCCAGTAATGAACGATCCTATCAACATTTACTAGATGCTCTTAAAGGATATGTCGAGGCGAATGTTTATGATCGAAATGATTTCTTCATGCAACGTTTCTTAGCCGAGCGCCGCAAATTCAGCCGGCATTTGTTTGATTCACTGGCTTTGCAAAACATGCCGTCAAGGGTAATTGAAATATTCGCAGTCCTGGGACTATTTATCCTAATCGCTATTGCTAAATGGTCGGGAAATAATGACAGCAGCTCATTGATCACAGTGGGCGCATTTATGGCAGCGGCGTACAAGATCATACCCGGATTGGTAAAGTTGATTAATGTGACGGGACAGATAAAAACCTATGAATATTCTATCACCGACGTAATGCAAAATAATATTCCGGGTGGAACAAATGCCAGTCGGCCATTTCCGTCTATTAATTCAATTCAATTTAGAAATGTTTCATTTAGTTATAAAGAATTGCCTGTCTTGAATCATCTCAATTTCTCGATCGAAAAAGGCGACTTCCTGGGTATAAGTGGCGAGTCGGGCAAAGGAAAAACGACCATACTGAACCTGCTTCTTGGCTTCCTGACACCGGCCGACGGTGAAGTTTTTATCAATGACCTGAATGCTGGCGCAAAAATCACCCGGGAATATTGGCCATCTATTTCTTATGTAAGGCAACAGTCCTTTTTTATCCATGATACAGCCATCCGCAATATTACCCTTGAAGAAGAAACCAGTAACAAAAGGCAGCTCGAATCGTCGATGAATGTTTCCGGCGTCGAAACCATGATGGAACGGTTCCCAGAAGGAATTCATAAAATGATTACCGAAAATGGAAAAAATATAAGTGGAGGCCAGCAGCAACGGATTGCATTGGCAAGAGCGCTTTATAAAGATGCTGATCTTTTCCTATTGGACGAACCATTCAATGAACTGGACGAAGCTTCTGCCAATACCCTGTTGAAACACTTCAGGGAATTGTCGAAAAATGGTAAAATAGTGATCATGATCACGCATGACAAGCAAAGCCTGGCATATTGCAATAAAATTATCTCACTCGATGAATAGTAAACGAACTTTCATCATCCTTACACCAGGATTTCCGGCGTCGGAAGCGGACACCACTTGTCTGCCAATGCAGCAGCAATTGACGCTTTCTATGCGGGAAGCATACCCCGATCTCGAAATCATAGTGCTCACCTTCCAATATCCCTATCACCAAACTCCCTATAAATGGAACGGCATCGAGGTAGTTCCTTTCGGGGGAAGAAATCGTGGCGGGTTAAAAAAATTAAAGCTGAGAAGAAAGATAAATCGCGCCCTGGAAAACTTAAACAAAACGACGTCCATAGCAGGATTATTAAGCTTTTGGTACAACGAATGCGCATGGATCGGGAAAAAGTTTGGAGAAAAACATCGCATCAAACATTATTGCTGGATTCTTGGACAAGACGCAAAAAAGGAAAACAAATATCCACGATTACTACGTCCGTGCTCAGCCGAATTAATTGCCTTATCAGATTTTCTGCAAGATGAATTTGAAAAAAATCATGGCGTAAGGCCAAAATTTATGATACCGCCAGGAGTTGATGAAAAACTATTTAGTGACAACTCTGAAGAAAAAGATGTTGACCTTCTTGGTGTAGGTTCATTGATCACTTTGAAGCAGTACGATATCTTTTTAGAAGCTGTTGCTGAAATAAAAAAGCAAATCCCCACTCTTAAAGCAGTATTAACAGGAGATGGTCCTGAAAAAGAAAGATTGAAATCGGTCATAACCCAATTAAATCTCGAAAACAGCATCACTATGGCGGGAGAATTGGCATACCCCGAAGTCTTGAAACTGATGCAGCGATCAAAACTTTTTTTACATACTTCGTCCTATGAAGGATTTGGATGTGTTTGCATTGAAGCCTTGCAGGCAAAAGCACAGGTTATTAGCTTTTGTAAACCAATGAAAGCTGACATCCCGTACTGGCATATTGCAAAAGATAAAAAAGAGATGGTGGAAAAATCTTTGAATATTTTTCAAGGTGAACGAAAACAGTGGCAATCACCTGCCCGCTTTAACATCCGAGATACCTGCACTCAAATAATGAAATTATTTATCGGAGTAGACAAATGAGTCAGGGGAAAAATACAGAGAGACTCAGAATTTATACTGGTGCCGGAGATACCGAGACAAAACAC
>DASXOT010000387.1:0-4987 GCA_036494065.1 Chitinophagaceae bacterium | reverse complement strand
TGATGTAGGCAAACCCGAGAATGTGGCTGTGGCTGAGTCATTATTTCCATAAGCAGCGATAATTGTCTTTGAGTGGTACGGCCT
Source organism: Chitinophagaceae bacterium (assembly GCA_036494065.1). Classification (GTDB taxonomy): domain Bacteria; phylum Bacteroidota; class Bacteroidia; order Chitinophagales; family Chitinophagaceae; genus VBAU01. The sequence goes on along the minus strand of DASXOT010000387.1, from coordinate 4,903 downwards.
TTAATTTGCTTTCACTTATTTTACACATAAATACCTACAAATGAAACGATCTGTTTTTACCCTTGTTTGCTTTTCAGTTTTTCTCTTTGCATCTGCACAAGATTCGAAATATGACCAGCATGAAACGTTCAATCCGATATTTTATACACAGGCGGGAAATGAGTTTCGGGCTGCAAGTGGCGAGCCCGGTCCTAAATACTGGCAGAACAGAGCTGATTACAAAATCGAATGCACGCTGGACACAGCAAGTCATCATTTGACCAGCGAAGTAGAGATCACATACGCAAATAACAGCCCGGATAATTTGCGATTCTTATGGCTCCAGGTTGATCAAAATATTTATAAAAGTGATTCACGCGCATCAGCCACTACTACTGAAACAGGCGGAAGATGGGCAAATGCAAAATTTACTAACGGAGATGTAATAAAATCTATTTCCGTTGATGCCGGGGGAAAATCCTATGCGCCTAAATACATCATTACTGATACTCGCATGCAAGTTTGGTTAACCGATGAATTGAAATCTGCTGGTGTTATCAAATTAAAGATCAATTACGAGTTTGATATTCCTGAATATGGAACGGATCGTATGGGGCGATTAAATACAAAGAATGGCTGGATATACGAAGTGGCTCAATGGTTTCCCCGCATGTGCGTGTATGATGATATACAGGGCTGGAATACACTGCCCTATTTGGGTGCAGGAGAGTTTTACCTGGAATATGGAGATATCGAATATAGCGTAACGGCTCCCTCAAATCTGATTTTGGCAGGTTCAGGTGAATTGCAGAATCCACAGGATTGCCTCACAGCTGATGAAGTTAGTCGTTGGAACCAGGCGAAGAACAGTGATAAAACGGTAATGATCCGGAGTGAAAAAGAAATCAACGATAAAAACTCAAGACCCGCTAAAGCAACTTGCACATGGAAGTTTAAGATTCAAAATGCCAGAGATGTTGCATGGGCCGCATCACGCGCTTTTGTGTGGGATGCTGCCAGAATAAATTTACCGGGTGGAAAAAAATCAATTGCGGCAAGCGTGTACCCGGTGGAAAGCATTAAGAAAAATGGCTGGCAGCGTTCTACAGAAATGGTAAAAGGCTCTATTGAATATAATTCGGATAAATGGTATGAGTTTCCTTATCCTGTCGCCACTAATGTGGCTGGTGTTGTAAATGGAATGGAATATCCGGGAATTGTTTTTTGTGGTTATAACAGTTCGGGCGATGGTTTATGGGGAGTTACTGATCACGAGTTTGGGCATACCTGGTTTCCAATGATAGTGGGTAGCAATGAAAGAAAGTATGCCTGGATGGATGAAGGATTCAACACGTTTATTAATGGACTTTCTACGAAGAATTTTAATAATGGTGAATTTAGCAGCGCCACTTTCTTTCCGGGGGATCAGACAAAGTATGTTTTTGGAGATGATATGGATGCATTAATGAATGTGCCCGAAGTAATCCAGCAGCAAAATTTGGGCGTGGTCGCCTATTTCAAACCTTCCATGATGCTGGAAGCATTGCGCAATGTGGTTTTGGATTCGGTTCGCTTTGATGCCGCCTTCCGCGAATATATCCGCAGGTGGGCATTCAAACATCCTACACCCTGGGATTTCTTTCATACCATAGAAAATGTTTCAGGTGAAGATCTCGGTTGGTTCTGGAGAGGCTGGGTATTGAACACCTGGCGGCTTGACCAGGCTGTGAAAGATGTAAAATATATTGATGGTAAGGTAGAGAATGGATCATTGATTACCGTTCAGAACCTGGAAAAAATGGTGATGCCTGTCACCGTTCTGGTAAAAGAGTCAAATGGTAAAGAACATCGGGTAGACTTGCCTGTGGAAGTGTGGCAACGCGGACCTATGTGGACTTTTGGTGTTCCCACTACAAGTCAGGTGCAAGAAGTGATACTTGATCCTGATAAAAAATTACCGGATTATAACAGGGCAAATAATGATTTGAAGAAAGGCTTCTGAATTTTGGAATTTTGAATTGGGAAGTTTTGAAATTGCAATTCCAAAATTTCCCAATTACAGATCAGTGCATATCCATTTGTACTTTTTGCTTATCCTTCTTTCCCCGTACGAGTAAGACAAATGGAATACAAACAAGAAATAGAATTCCGATATAAAGAAATGCGTCCATATAGGATAATACTGCCGCTTGTTTCATTACTGAAAAATCGAGCGCCTTATACGCTGCGTCAGGTGATTGACCCCTTGCAATAAAAGATTGTTTCATCAATGCAAGTTTGTTCTGCAAGTCAGGGTTGGTAACATCAAGCTTGCTGATCTGATCGTTTCGATGCACCATTGTTCTTGTTGACATGAGGGTGCTGATGATGGCGACTCCGAAGGATCCTCCAAGCTGTCGCATCATTCCTGTAAATGCAGCACCTTCACCGATCTGCCGCCCCTTAAGAGTACTAAGTGACAGGGTCGTAATTGGAATGAAAAGCAGTCCCATCGATGCGCCACGTAATATCAACGGCCAAAAAAATGCATCTTTGGGGGTATCCGGAGTCAGCGTCTTATAACCCCAATAACAGAAAAAGAAAAACGATAACAGTCCCAGTGAAACAAGATATTGCTGTTTGGCGCCCCGTTGAAGCAACTGACCGATGATTGGCATCATAAATGCCGTCGTCAACGCGGCCGGAACAAAAAGCAAACCCGCTTGCGTCGCTGTCCAGCCAAGAATCGATTGTGTATATAGTGGAATAATAAAAGTGGATCCATACAATCCAAATCCAAGGATGAACGACATGATCGTGCCGATTCGCAAATTTCCATTGCTCAACACCTTCAGATTTACAACAGGATTTCGATATGTAGTTTCACGCCAGATAAAGAAAAAACCGCCAAATACACTCAGCACGGCAAGAAACGTAATAGTGCTGCTGTTGAACCAGTCTTTCTCCTGCCCCTTCTCGAGAACATATTGAAGGCATCCTATAAAAATTGCAAGAAATCCTATTCCAATAAAGTCAATATCCCTCGTATCGCTTTTCTCCGCATACTTGGGGCTGCGAACAAATTGTAGTGCAAGCAAGGCAGCAATTATACCCAGTGGGATATTGATATAAAAAATGTTAGGCCATTTATAATGATCGGTGATAAACCCTCCGAGAGGAGGACCTAATGTGGGGCCAATGATCACCCCCATGCCGTATATCGCCTGCGCCATTCCTCTTTTTTCAACTGGATAGCTTTCCGTAATAATGGTTTGAGACGTAACCAGCAGCGCGCCGCCGCCCACGCCCTGCATAAAACGGAAAATGATCAATTCTTCAATACTCGATGCATTTCCACAAAAAAAAGAAAATATGGTAAAGATCACTATGGAGGCGGCAAAATAATTTCTTCGTCCAAATTGCTGCGACAACCAGCTTGTCATAGGAATAATGATAACATTGCCGATAGCATAAGCCGTCACCACCCAACCGATCTCATTGGTGGTAGCGCCCAGGTTTCCTTTCATATCGTTCAGCGCCACGTTTACAATGGTCGTATCAACGATTTCAAGCAGCGCACACATGATCGCAGTAATAGTAATGATTGCCCTCCGCGATCCATATTCTACTAACGAATTTTGTTGCATGATATCTCGAGTTATTTTATGAGTGATCAGTAATCAGTGATGAATAACTAAACCCTGACTTCTCATCACTCATTACTCATCACTGATCTCATTAGTCCAAATGAACGTCCACCGAAACATTCAATCCCGGCCTTAATCTTTTGACCAGTGAATCCGATTGATTGAATTCGATCTTTACAGGAAGCCGTTGAACAACTTTTACAAAATTGCCCGTCGCGTTATCTGGCGGAAGTAAAGCAAATGTTGCCCCCGTTGCAGGTGAAAAGGAAGTAAGCGTTGCCTGGAATTCATGTTTTGGAAATGCATCTGCAGTTACAATCACCTTTTGCCCCTCTCTCATTTTATTGAGTTGCGTTTCTTTAAAATTGGCAACTACCCATACTTGCGTGCTATGCACAACGCTGAACAAGGCTTGCCCTGCCTGAACGAATTGTCCCGGCTGCACGTTCACCTTTGAAACTAACCCATCCTGTTGTGCTGTAATAACTGTATAAGAAAGGTTCAACTTCGCCGCATCGACATCAACCTGCCGCTGACGAATATTCGAATTAGCGACACTTATCTGTTGAGCCGTTGCGCTGCTTTGTTGAGTTACTGCATTTGTTTGTTCGGATGCCTGGTTTTTTTGTTGCTGTAAAATATCAAGCTGTTTTTCCGCTGTTTGCTTGGCAGCAAGCGCCTGTTCGTATTGTTGCTGCGTAATTGAATGATCCTTGATCAGGTTTGAATAGCGATCATAATCCTGGCTAGCTCTCCACAGAGTTACTTTTGCCGCATCAATCTGCGCATCGATTGTTCCAATAGAAGCCTGGGAAGTAGCAATATTTGCTTTGGCTGCACTCGTTGTAGCCTTCGCTGTTTGCAGATTTGTCTGTGCTGTTGCAAGTGCGGCCTCCGCCTCGTCGAGTTTTATTCTATAATCACGGTCATCGAGAATCAGTAACGTATCTCCTTTTTTTACCTGCTGATTATCACTTACGATCACTTCCTTTACATAGCCTGCCACATGCGGGATCACCGGTACAATATCAGCACTTATCTGCGCATCATCCGTTTCCTCATGATGAAGCCCATGATAATATTTTGAAATCCCAAACCAGCCTCCCCCAACGATCAGTACTAAAAGAATAATGATAAAGACAGGATTCCTCTTCTTCCCATTGCCGTTTTTTGTTTCGTTAATTTCCGCCATATTTTTTCTTTTATTGTTTTGAGTTTTGATCTAAAAGTCCCGCCGATTGCAGCAGTTTATTATATACCACTACCACGTCGGCCTTTGCAAATTCCAGGTTCATCCT
>DASXOT010000386.1:0-4607 GCA_036494065.1 Chitinophagaceae bacterium | reverse complement strand
TGAATTCTCGGTAGAAACCATTGGGTCCGTATACGCGAAGATGATAGTTGCTATTCCCGAAATCGGCAAGCATCCAGTCATCTTTCAATTCATCACCTACACTGACGGCGTATGCCCAGGCCCGCACCTCTTCCTCTTTATATTTTCCAGGCGCATAAACTTGAAACGCGGACCCGACTGATGCCGGCCCGAAGAAGTCATTGGCAGCCTTCATCGTTATTTCAAAACTTTTTTTATCCTCGCTTAGGCCGCCGTCGGCGTAAAGCTCATAGGGAAGCGCGCATGATGAACGAACGCCTTCTTCCTGCGAGGGCATGAGAGGAGAGGACTGCGGTGATTTGTTAACCTGCTCAATTTCTTTTTTATTTAACCGCTTATAGTTGGTGGGAGCATTCATGAATTGTGCCTTGTGAATACTTTCGATAAATTCATCCCTGTTAAGAAAATCAGGATTGTCTATTTTTTCTCCGTTGTAGGGTCGAAATACAGAAGTGAGGTCGCCACATACGGTTCTTCTCCAGTCACTGATATTAGGCTCTTCGATTTTCTTTTTAAACTTCCGGCTCAGGAATTTTTCAAGAAAACGAATGGATGAGGTATGATCAAATACTTCCGAATTTACCCAGCCGCCACGGCTCCATGGTGAAGCTATAACGAGAGGTACGCGATAACCCAGGCCAATCGAACTTTCACGAATATGATCTTTAAGCGATTGTTGCGCTTCGTTACTCACGTAGTCAACTGCCGTGTGAATGTTTTTGGATGTCAGCCCCGTTTCTTTGTTATAAGGATTGGGTGCAACAAAAGGTGGCACATGATCAAAATAGCCGTCGTTCTCATCATAGGCAAGAATGAAAATGGTTTTCTTCCATACTTCGGCGTTCTTGGTTAAAATATCCATCACCTCACTGATATACCACGCTCCATACCAGGCCGAAGCAGGATGATCTGAAAAATTTTCCGGCGCCACGAGCCATGAAACTGTTGGAAGTCGACCACTCTCAACATCTTTTCTGAACTGATAAAGCACATCACCTTTAGGCACCTTGACCTTTCTTTCTTCTTTGCCATCCTTATATGTAATCGTAGTCAATTGGTGATAAAAAGGATCGTTGCGATTTGTATCAAATGCTTTTTTGTGAATATTTTTTTCAAATTCCGATAGTTGATCAAACTTATCGGGGGTACAGGTTTTTTGGTCTTCGATGGCCATGTCAATGTTCTTTTGTATACTTTCTATTTCGCCTTTTAAATGTTTGGCCTCTTTACTTTCCGCACTTACCGTGATTAGTTTTTGCTGATGTTTTGCCAAGTCTTCTTTCAATTGCTGAATGATCCTGGGAAGGGCTGCTATATATTCGGGGTGTAACTTGACGTGATATTGTGTAAAATATTCGATTGGGTTATCTCCAAAATTGGCTAGCCACCCATCTTCTTCTCCTTCAAAGCCTACACCCACACTCAATTCGTTCTGGTATATCTTCCACGAAATGCCATTTTCTTCCAGGCGTTCCGGAAATGTTTTCCATGTTACCATTGTCAGGTAATCGGCGTCTTCATTCCACACATTTGCCTGGGCATTTTCGTCTTGTTTTGCGCGTATGGTTCCCGTCCAGAAATGCAGGCGGTTGGGTGTAGTGCCAGTTAGTGACGAGCAAAAATTCTGATCACAAACCGTGAATGCATCTGCCAGTGAATAATAAAAAGGAATGTCGGCGCGTGTATAATGACCCAGGGTCAGCGGCATATTTTTATAATCATCATTGCCGCTATGTTTATGGTCAAGCCAACCATTATGCTTGCCATTATTTCTCGCATCTACCTGGTTGGCCCATGAATGCGGCAGTGAATCCATCCACGTTATTTTCGTGCCTTTGATATCAAAACGAAAAGGGACATAAGTCTCACCCTCCTTGTTTTGTTGCAGCCATACCCGGTTCTTACCCGGGATAGTTATAGCGCGCGGATCATTAAAACCACGAACCCCTTGTAAGGTGCCGTAAGTGTGGTCGAATGAGCGATTCTCCTGCATTAGCAGAACAATGTGTTCGGCATCCATCCATGTACTGCCCGGCTCAGGATTGATGGCTAGCGCTTTGGCGACCGATGCAGGTAGTACATGCAAGAAGCCAGCACCACCCGCCAGCAAGGTTGCTTTTCTTATAAACTCTCTTCTTGAATCCATCATGTTTGTAAAATATTAAGTCAAAAATATTCCCTTATCAATATACTGACGATGATAATAAAAAATTTAAAAGGAAGGTAACATATCACAACAATTTACATAATACGCTATTAATATTAGGACCCCGTATGATGACTTTGGTGGAATTTAGATCGACGGTTGTTTTGTAATTTTAACTTTCAATAAAAGTTTACATCATGAAGCGAATATTTCTGGCTATCGGCATATTGCTTTTCTCGATAAACATAAATGCCCAAAACTTGAGTGGCTCAGAAGAAGATAGAATGTCATTGGACAAGGCAACTGCAGCTATTCGGAATGCATTTGCCAAAGGGGATGCTGCACTGGTCGCCCAACTGCATCACCCCGATATTGTGAAATATTTTGGTGGCGATAACGTGGTGATTGGGCGCAATGCATTGCAAAAAGGTTTGACCGAATGGTTTAAAACTTCAAACGTTGAATTTGTAGAAAACACAGTGGAAAGTACTGTCTTTACCGGGGAAACTGCAATACAGACGGTCATCTTCGCCATAAAGGTAACTCCGAAAGCCGGTGGTGATCCGGTGACTAGCAGGGGACGATCAATAGTAGTCTACGTACGCGATAAAAACAGCCCTACAGGTTGGTATTCTCTGCGAGAAATGACGCAGGCTGCGCCTGACAAGAAATGAGAATTTCAAAATGTAACGGATACGCCGGGTAGAGTTAAACCACAATCTTTACAATTCCGCTCTCTTTATCTTTACCAGCAAACCTCAACTGCTATGACAAATGATCTTATCGCGGTAATTGCCAATCTGGCGCTCACCCTTTCTTTGATCGTTGCTATCGTATTTGGAATTGCACAGGTCAACGCGGCTGCGCGCGATCGCAAGGAGAGACTCACTCTCGAAACACTTCGAAATTTTCAAACCCGTGAGTTTGCTGAACTGATACAATATATTACTTCTCATAAAATGCCTTCGAGTCGGGAAGAAATGAACACGCTGCCGGTTAATGAACAGGTCATATTCATCCAGTTCAGCCAGCAAATGGAAACGCTCGGTATCCTGGTTGCCGAACATTTGATTGATATCGATCTCGTCGATGAGACACTTGGCGCGTTCGTGACAGGCTCATGGGAAAAATACAAAGTGATATTCCTCGATATTCGGGAGCGACAACCAGATCCTTTCCTGGGTGAATATTTTCAATGGCTGGCTGAACGAATTGATAAAAGAATGACAGAAAATCCGCGTCAGCCTTTTTATCAATCTGCGGACGCGAATCAACTTTAAATATGCCGGGTAGCAAACAACTGAATATTATTTTAATCTCTTTGTGCGGGTTGGTTAGTACTATTGGTCTTACCGTTTATTTTTCTGCTCTGTTCAATTGGTCATTGTCATCGTCGTTTTAATGTTTTAAAATCTTTGAACGATTATTGCTTCAGTGCCCCTGCCGGTCCGAGGAAAAACGATCGCGTGTCAGTCATGGCTATCCACCAATTATTCCTAGCTTTAAATACCAATCAATTTTTTAATAGATTTTATGAACTATATGAAATCAATTACTTTCTCTGCGTTGTTTTTATTGACGCTTTTTACAAACGTCTTAGCTCAGGAATCTTCGATGCTTCCCCGCAGTGTTCCAGAAGAGGAAGGTGTGTCATCAAACGATGTCATTAAATTCCTGGATGCAACCGCAAAAGGCAAGACCGAATTTCACAGCTTCATGTTGCTGCGTCATGGAAAGGTGATTGCTGAGGGCTGGTGGGATCCTTATAAAGCCACACTCAGGCATACTTTATATTCCTGCAGTAAAAGCTTTACCGCTACGGCCATTGGGTTTGCTATAACTGAAAAAAAACTCTCTCTCGATGATAAAGTAATTTCATTTTTCCCAAAAGATATCCCCGATACCCTGAGTAAATTTCTTTCTGAGCTAACGGTAAAAGATGCGTTGATGATGTCTGACGGGCAGGAGCCTGATCCGTCGTTTAATGTGGCCGCCAAAGACAGTAACTGGATCAAAGGGTTTCTTTCAACGCCCATTTTACATGAACCGGGAACTGTGTTCTTATATAATTCATTAGGCACTTACATGCTTTCGGCAATTGTACAAAAGGTGACAGGGCAAAGAACATTAGATTATTTGAAGCCACGACTGTTCGATCCTCTTGATATAAATGGCATGGATTGGGAAACTGATATACAAGGGATCAATACCGGAGGGTGGGGATTAAGAGTAAAAACAGAGGACATGGCCAAATTCGCGGAATTATTTTTACAAAAAGGAATGTGGAATGGTAAACAAGTGTTACCGGCATCGTGGGTGGAGGAAGCAAGCACCATGAAGATCATGCAGGATCCCAATGCGCCTCAATCGAAAAAGGATTCAAGCGATTGGCTGCAGGGCTATTGTTACCAGATGTGGCGTT